>NZ_PJAV01000090.1:0-11328 GCF_002836695.1 Pseudoalteromonas sp. 78C3 | reverse complement strand
AAAACGATTGGGTATAGCAAAGAGAAAATAATTGGTAAGCATCATCGTATGTTTTGCGAACCTGAATATGCAAAGTCGAACGAATATAGTCAATTTTGGCAAGCATTAAAAACAGGGAATTCTAAAGCAGGCTCGTTTTTAAGGTACAAAGCTAATGGCGATAAGCTTTGGCTTGAGGCGACTTACTTTCCTGTAGAAGAGCATGGCGTAGTCACTAAAGTGATTAAAATAGCCTCTGATATTACGACCAGTTACATACAAAGAAAAGCGCAAGAAGCTATTGCAAATGCACTCGACAAAGCCTTGGCTACAATAGAGTTTACCCCAGAGGGTAATATTTTAAAGGCGAATCAAAACTTTTTAGCAACAGTAGGCTACAGCTTAAAAGATATTGTAGGTAAACATCATAAAATGTTTTGTACTGAAGTGTTTTATGAGAAAAACCCACACTTTTGGAATGAATTAGCGCAGGGGCAGTTTAAGTCAGGAAAATTTAAACGTATTGCTGCCGACGGTTCAGAAATTTGGCTAGAAGCTACTTATAACCCAATATTAGATAGCAAAGGTAATGTAATTAAAATAATTAAGTTTGCATCAAATATTACTGATCGTATACACAATAATAATGCAGTGACTGAAGCCGCTGCAATCGCGTATGAATCGGCGGTAGCTACAGCGCAAACCGCTAAAAAAGGTTCTGAGATACTACAAAGTTCTGTTGCAAACTCAGATGCCATTGTAAGCCAAGTTCTTAAGTCAGTTGATTTAATTAAAAATCTTAATGAACAGTCTGCGGTCATAGGCTCCATTGTTTCGACAATTAGCAGCATTGCGGATCAAACTAATTTACTGGCACTTAATGCCGCAATAGAAGCAGCGCGTGCTGGTGATTATGGTCGAGGTTTTGCTGTAGTAGCTGATGAAGTAAGGCAGCTTGCAGCCAGCACGAGTCGCTCTACTAATGAAATAGCAAGTGTTGTTAAAAATAACCAAGAGCTCACTAATGATATATCAAAGCAAATAACGTCAGTTTCAGACTCATCAAAACAAGGAAGAGAGCTTATTGCTAATGTGTCTGAGGTTATTAAAGAGATTGAACGTGGAGCCGATATTGTTTCTCAAACGGTAGCTAAGTTAAATGTTTAATTTATTATATGACCTTTTAGATTAAACACACCTAACAACATTCTAAATTGATAAAGTGCGACAATATGTCGCGCTTTTGCTTTTGCAACTCACACTATAATTACGCCAATTATTACAGTGGCATAAATTAACAATGGTTTATAAAAGCAAAACTCAAAAAACATATTTACTAACGCCTGTCGCACTTTTTATTAGCGGTGTGCTATCTCCTTTTGCATTTGCCGACGATACGTCTTTAGAAGTGATTGAAGTACACGGGCATGCTCAAAATAAGCATTTAGCACTTGGTTCGTCAGAATCGTTATTAAGTGATTTAGGTGTCGATTTTTCAGCAGCGGGCGGCGTATCTAACTTACCTATTTTAAATGGTTTAATGGGCGACAGAGTTAAAGTGTTAGTTGATGGTGCAGATGTAACCGCTGCATGCGCTAATCATATGAACCCGCCACTTTCGTATATCTCGGCTAATCAAATTACGTCTTACAATGTGGTTGCAGGCGTGTCGCCAGTAAGCGCGGGCGGCGATAATATTGCCGGTGTAATAAGCGTTAATTCTATTTCACCACAGTATAGCGATAGCAATGAATTAGGTTGGCACTCAGGTTATGTGTCAGCAAAGTACAGTAGCGTTGATAACGGACGTAAACTTGGCGTTGGTGCACGTTTAGCAAGTGACACGTTTAGCCTTAATTATCAGGGTTCGTTTAGTGACGCAGATAGTTATGAAGACGGTAACGGCGATGTAGTATTAGATACATTGTATCGAGCACAAAATCATAGTTTAACCGCAGCTATGCGCGATGATCAGCAGCAATTAGTTATAAAGCTAACGCATCAAAAAATCCCGTATCAGGGATTTGCAAATCAGTATATGGATATGACCGATAACACCAGCTACGGTGCAATAGCTCAATACAAACGCTCCTTTGAAAACAGCGAGCTTGAAGGGCAAGTTAACTGGCATAGCGTAAAGCACGAAATGGGTTTTTTTAGCCAAGAAAAAACAGGCATGATGCTAATGAAAACCGATGCACAAGATATAAGTACGCAGCTAAAATGGCGTATTGCGCTTGATAAAAACAGCAGCATTTTACTAGCTCAAGAATATTACAATTACAGTATTGATGATTGGTGGCCAGGTATTGAAGGCTCAACCATGATGGGACCAGACGATTACGTAAATATAAATAACGGTAAACGAGAGCGAATAGCGGCATTTGCAGAATTTGAGAGCCAAATAAATACAAAGTTATGGTTAAACGCAGGCGTACGTATTGAAAGTATTAATACCCACGTTTTAGAGGTTCAATCTTACAACGATGGTATGAGCATGACGGATATGGACGATATGAGTAGTATGGAAAGTATGACCATGAGCGATACGTCTACAGATAACACTGTTGCTGCACAGAACTTTAATGCTGGCGACAGAGATAAAACCGACACTATAGTTGATGCTAACTTATTAATTAACTACCAAATAACAAATTATGATGAGCTGCAACTTGGTCTTGCCCGAAAAAACCGAGCGCCTAATTTATACGAGCGATACAGTTGGGGTGTAAGCACCATGGCAACCACCATGATTGGTTGGTATGGCGATGGTAATGGCTATATTGGTAACCCTGATTTAGACGTTGAAACAGCGCATACAATAAGTGCTACTTATATTAAATCGGCTAAAGATGACCGTTGGCGATTAAGCACCAATGTTTGGTATACAGATGTGAGTGACTATATTGATGCTGATATTGTAAGAAGCTTCAATAGTTATGATTTAGACAATACAGCGCGTAACATTTTTCAGTTTACTAATGTAGATGCTATTTTGTATGGTGCAAAAATAGATTTAACAGCCAACATTTATGAATCTAAGCAATTAGGTAACTGGCAGTTACACGCTAATCTTACTAATACGAGAGGCAAGCGCGACGATACTAACCAGCCGCTTTATCAAATTAAACCACTGCAAACCCAGCTAGGTATTAGCCAGCAAATAGGTCGATTTGAAAACGCATTATCTTGGCAATGGGTAGATACTAAAAGCCGAGTAGATAATAATCGTTTTGAAAACCAAACAGACAGCTACAGCCTGGTTAATTTAAGCTCTAAAGCCACATGGGATTCATTAACGCTAAGCGCAGAAGTGAGTAATGTGTTTGATGAGTACTACCAACTCCCGCTAGGAGGTGTAAGTATTGCGGCACTTAAACAAGATAGCAGCAACGGGTTTGAACAACTTGCTGGGCAGGGTCGTTCATTTAATGTAAGCGTTAGTTACGCGTTTTAATTAACCTCATATTCAAATTTAAAATAAAGCAAAAGCCATAACCACGTTATGGCTTTTTTTGCGCTTTAATAATTAAGCCGTAAACTTATTTTAATGAAATGTTTGTATGCAAAAAGCGTTCTATTAAGCACGCTTGTATTAATTTTACAGCGTTATTTTAAGGCAATGCAGTAAAAAGCAGTAACTTGTTCATCGCTCAATGATTAGGAAGTACAGTGTTTAAGCAATTTAAAAATAAAGTGATGGGTGCGCCAACAGCTATGTCCGGTTTAGCTTTGGGTATTGCTAGTATGGGATGGACATGGGAAAACGTTTTTAATTTAAACTCCCAAGGGCAATTTTTGGGAGCGGTATTAGCTGGCGTATTAGTTTTACTTTTGGCTGCTAAGTTTTTACTACACCCTCATTTATTAAAAGCCGATTTAGCACACTCAGTTGCAGGAAGTGTGATCCCTACATTTGCAATGGCTAATCTTGTTATTTCAAACTCAGTTGGGCAATTTAACCCATTAGCTGGTGACATTATGTGGGTTTTAGCTTTTGCGCTGCATCTCACATTTTTGGTGAGTTTTTTATACCAGCGAGCAAAAAAGTTTAACTTTGAGGATATGGCGCCCAGCTGGTTTGTGCCGCCAGTGGGGATAATTATTGCAGATGTTACTTTTTCGGGAAATCCGACATTAGCGTGGTTAGCTTATAGCGCACTGGTGATTGGTATATCAACGTACAGTATTATGCTGCCAATTATGTTTTATCGCTTTTTATTAGCATTAAAAAGTGACTACGAAATACAGCCAACACTTGCCATTTTAGCAGCGCCTGCCAGTTTAACATTAGCGGGGTATTTTCATATTGTAGCTAATCCATCACTCTTTATAGTGGGGGCATTATTTATATTAGCGATAATAAAAACACTGATTGTTTATGTGTTATTTATAAAGTTATTACGCAGGCCTTTTACGCCGAGCTACGCTGCTTTTACATTTCCAATGGTTATTGGGGCAACTGCATTATTTAAAATGAAAGACTGGATGCAAAGTATAAACCTCGCAATGCCATATGTAGATACAGTTAATTACTTAGCTACGTTTGAACTTATAGTTGCCACGGCAGTAGTTGGTTATGTAAGTGGTCGGTACTTTTGCCACTTTAAACTATCAAAGGAACAGGTAACGTAGAGTTACTCTTGGGTTGCCTGTGGCTCATTACTTTCTTGTTCAGCTAGTTTTTCGCGCTCAGCTTTTGACACATAACCAGGTTTGTTGCTTTTATGTAGTTTAGCGTTAGTGCGTTTATCTTTCTTTTGAAATTTAGTGACGATTTTTTTACGACGGTTCACAATTAAATACCCTGTTAATTTTAAGTCGCGCATTATACAGCCATACTCATAAAAGCTGCTATATAAATATTTAACATGAACTCTGGGTAAGAGATTTACCAGCGTATTGAACTATAGTGATATTTAAATTTATTTTCTCTAGCCAGAGATTTTCAGTGAAAACAAGGCGAACTTACGCGTCAATAGCTGGCCTATTGCAAGTAAATTCAACGCAGTTAGCGCTGAAAATAACTGCTTGAGATAGATTTATTATCCAGAGTTCAGGTTATTTACCTTAAGTTACCTGTGTGTTTAGCGTAAAGAGCTATAAGTAAGCGCTTCATAGCATTATAATTACCGCTCTTAGTTATTAATTAAATGGGAATTGTTTTGAAAAAGTTAGCTTTAGCCAGTATTGCTTTATTTGCATTTGGCGCTCATGCGCAGTTAAATAAAAATATTGATAGCGTTGCCGATTACGCAGTAAATACCTACCAAAATACTCAAATACACACACTAACTAACTTAGTGGCTTTTCCGACGGTTAATAAAAGCGACATTACAGCCCCTCAAAATCCCGATTTTATTGGCTTTAAAGCACTGTTAAAAATGAAAGCCGCAGAGCTTGGTTTTGACTACCAAGATTTAGGGTACACCGTATTAATAGGTATGGGCGAGCAAAGCGAAAAAGTAACGGTAGTAACCCACGGCGACGTGCAACCTGCTAATGCTAGCAAATGGAAACAAAGTCCTTTTATTATTGATACATCTGAACCGGGAAAATTAGTTGGTCGTGGTACGGAAGACGATAAAGGTGCAATAGCAACAGCGCTTTACGCCATGAAAGCAATTAAAGATAAAGGCATAACCCTTAATAACCGTATTGAGCTTATGATTTACCTTGCTGAGGAGTCTGATTGGGGTCCGCTTACTCAATTTATGAAAACGTATGAACAACCAAAATATGCAGTAACGATTGATGCATCATACCCTGTAGTGGTTGCCGAGAAAGGCTGGAGCTTAATTGCTCCTACCTTTAATGCAACATCACCACAAACGGGTTTATATGTAAAGGATGTAACTGGCGGTGCGTTTAGAAGCCAAATTCCAGAAGACGCCAGCTTAGTACTTCACAATGCAGACGCTGCACTTATTAATACATTAAAAGCAAAAGCCAAAACATTAAATAAAGTTGAGTTTAACTTTAGTGAAAAAAGTAATGGTTTAGCAATAAGCGTTAAAGGTATGTCGGCGCATTCATCTGAGCCGGAGTCGGGTATAAATGCGATTGCGTATTTAGCTGAGTTATTTAAAGGCGTGGAGCTTGAAAATAACAGTGACGGCGAGCTAATCGACTTTGTAAATCAGTTAATTGGTTTAGATATTCACGGTAAACAGTTTGGCGAAATAGCTTACAAACACGACTTTATGGGTCCGATGACAGTGGCACCAACCGTTATTGAGCGCGATGGTAATGCGCTAACACTTGCTGTAAATGCACGTCGCCCTATGGGTAAAGACGAAGCTGTATTACAAAAGCAAATTGATGATGCGCTAGCTAATTGGCAAGCCACTAACAATGTAACGCTTGCCAACATAGAAACAATTATTGGCACACCTATGCTGCTTGATAGCGCGCCGCATGCGCAAAAGCTGCTTGATATTTTTAAGCATTTTACGGGCGACGAAAAAGCTGACTTTGTATCAATAGGTGGTGGCACTAACGCCAAGCTGTTTGATAACGCGGTATCGTTTGGTCCTTCAATGCCAGGTAAACGCTACACAGGTCATTCAGAGCATGAATTTATGACCATTGAGCAACTTGAGCTTAATTTGCGTATGTACACAGCGATGATGATAGAGCTAGGTAATATGTAACCTAAAGTTGTTTAGAAAAAGCCGCCTTGTTTAACTGAACTGACCCAGCAAGGCGGCTTTTTTTTTGTTTATTAAAATTGGGCTACAAAGCTAAGATTATATACATCATAGTTATCATTATCAGTGTAATTAGCTGTGAAGTAGTAGCTATCATTAATAAAGTACTTACCTTCAATAACTAAATCAGAGTCGTTTGAGCCAATACCGACTGCAACATGTTTATTAAAGTAATAGTTTGCGAGCACATTAAAAACTGAGTCGTCGCCAACATCTAGGTAGTCAACATTTATAGCAAAATAGCTGTCATCGTAAAGATGGGCAAAGTAACGTGATGATAGATCCCATGACTCTGTTTCATCATCTGTTTCAACAGTAAAACCAATGTAGTCGGTGTCATTAATTTCATGATTATATTGAGCTTTAAATAAATAAACTGTATCGCTATATTCATAATCTAACATACGAACAGATACTTTTAGTGAATCAGCAAATAAGTAACCTAAACCAAGTGAATAGTTGTCGGCATCACCAATATTAGGTAGTTCAAAAGTTGCAAAAGCATTGCCGTAAAAGCCTTCTCCAAAAATACCTTTTCCACTATAACCATCTGAATTAAAGTAATTTAAGCCTATATTACTATCTGTATCCAAGTAGCCATAATCATCCCACACACCTGAGTTTTGCTGTTCCTCAAAGTAATAGTGAGTTGATAACCCGTACACATCATCACTGTAATAATCAGAATCAATTTTTGCGTAGTTTATAGAGTTAAACCATTGTTTTGATTTTGACTGCTCGACGTTTGCAGACGCTGTACAGCTAAGTGCGAGTAAAGTGAGTGGCATTAAAAAGCGCATAAGTATCCCTTCTTATAATTAAGTAAATTTGTTACTAGAATGGGTATTATATTTATGAGGTTTTATAAGGCAATTAAATGATTGTAATAAAGTGTTTGGGTATTGTAGATTTTCCTAATTAAAAACGTAGGTTACCTCAGGCAAGTTTTCAAAGCTTGGTTTGGCAAATAAATACCCTTGCATAAGCTCAACACCTGCGTTTTTAAGCCATGTATATTCTTCTACTGTTTCAATCCCTTCAGCCAGTGCGATAAT
Organism: Pseudoalteromonas sp. 78C3; assembly: GCF_002836695.1. Classification (NCBI taxonomy): domain Bacteria; kingdom Pseudomonadati; phylum Pseudomonadota; class Gammaproteobacteria; order Alteromonadales; family Pseudoalteromonadaceae; genus Pseudoalteromonas; species Pseudoalteromonas sp. 78C3. The sequence goes on along the minus strand of NZ_PJAV01000090.1, from coordinate 3,584 downwards.
ATTTAAATCGCGAAACATATTTAAGCAATGAGTTACTATTAATTGGCGTTTTTTGTCGTTGCTTATATCGCGTATTAGCGCCATATCCAGCTTGATAATATCTGTTTGAAAGTCAGCCAGTAGATTTAAACCAGAATAACCTGCACCAAAGTCATCAGTGGCGGTTTTAAATCCGAGAGACTGATAGTAATCAACAACGCGTTTAATGTGTGCGGTGTCTTCTATTTTTTCTACTTCAGTAAATTCAAACATAATATTTTGAATTGGGAAGTTATACTTTTTTGCAGCTTCTAGTGTGGTGCGTATACATCGCTCTGGTTTATAAATAGCATTAGGTAAAAAGTTAATGCTTAGCATTGATGTTATGCCCAGCTTTGAGGCAAGTTTAATGGCTTTAATACGACAAAGTTGATCAAATGTATAACGGTTGTCTTCATTCACCTTTGAAATAATAGAATAAGCAGACTCTTCATTTAAACCTCTAACCAGTGCCTCATAGCCATAAATAAGGTTAGTTTTACAGTTTATAATCGGTTGAAAAGCCATTGAAAAATCAAATTCGAGTTCGTTTGCGTCAGCACAGTTGTTACATGTCACTTTTTCGCAATTTTTTGATTTTTCGCTCATTTAGGTCATCCTTTTATGTTTATTTGTTTAGGTTAGTTGAGATTAGATTCTAACACAAATAGATTAAAGTATTGTTTTTTATGTTTTTATACATAATAAATAACTATGTAATTAAATGAAAAGTGATGACTAATGTCAGATCACTTAGTGACATTTAGCAGGTGTGTACGTTGCTTATTAAAACAATAATAGCGACATACATTACTTGGAGAATATAAATGAGCAATACAGTGACATTAGGCAAAAAAATTAAAGGATATTTACTTATTTTAACTTTGCTAAGCGTTATAAATTTGCTAACTTCGCCTAGCTATATATGGGTAGTATGGCCAGCAATTGGGATGGGAATAGGGCTTGTAGTAAGTACTTTGAGTTGGAATAAACCTAGGGCGTGTTGATTTTTGTGGATTGAAATTTGTTCAATCTAGGGGCGATTTAATCGCGGCGTGAGGTTTGTAACCTAGTGGGCTCGATAACTGCTCCTGCGTTATTCTACTGGCTTACATCCATGTAAGAATAAGTAAAAACCGAGCAACAAAGAGTCAATCGTCCCTAGAAAGAACCCAAAGGGCAGCGCATGTTTGGCATCTATGCTGCGTTATCGCCTATTAATGGGGAATAACCACACAACATAGGCTCTGCCTTGCCTAAATACCAAACACACTGCTGCAAATTCAACCACCAAATAACAACACGCCCTAGAGATATTTCTTTATAATAAGCAAGCCAAGTAATTACTTACTTGGCTTTTTTAGTAAGGAACTGTCTAAATAGTTAAGTCTAAATAGTTAAGTCTAAATATTTAAAATGCTGATTGAAGTGTCGCATCTAGTGATATTTCGGTATTTAAGAGTTTTGAAATAGGGCAGCTCTTTTTGGTTTGCTCACATAAGGCTTGAAACTGCTCGTTTTGAATATCATCAATACGCGCTTTTACCTCAAGGGCAATATGCGTTACCGAAAAGCCATCATCTACTTCATCAAGGCTTACGGTGGCTTTAGTATCAATTTTATCTGCTGTAAAACCTGCATCACCTAATGCAAGCGAAAGCGCCATACTAAAACATGCACTGTGCGCCGCACCTACTAATTCTTCAGGATTTGAGCCTGCCTCATCTTCAAAGCGAGTATTAAAGCCATAAGGTTGTTTATTAAGCGCACCACTTTGAGTTGAAATGCTACCTTTGCCTGTTTTAATATCGCCAGACCATGTTGAGCTTGCCGTCTTTTTAATCGTCGTCATCATCTTCTCCTTGCTTGATTGTAAGCTTTTCAGGTTAGCTAAGCGTTATTTACAAAATAAGCTTACATAAAGCCTTAAAAGCAATAATTACTGATGATGTTGCAAAATAGACGCCAGTTAATTGTTATCTCTGTTTATTTCGCTTACAGCGCTCTGAACAGTAAATAACGTTATCCCAGTCGCGTTGCCATTTTTTACGCCAAGTAAAAGGTTTATTGCAAGTGGGGCATATTTTTTGAGGTAAGTTTAGTTTTTTGTGCGCCATACTTACTTAGTCTCACAATTACTTTTAGTATCCGTTTTATTTTTTGCTTGGCTTGTTTTTGGTGTAATTGCTACGTGCCTTCTAAGAATCCTCCCTATGGCGCTTTTAACATCGGCTCGCTCACGATATTGCCATAAGCGCTCGCGTGCTTCTTTTGAGGCCGCTGTTAAATCAAGTATGGGTTCGGGATAATCCTCCCCTAACTTAAAGTCGTTAAAGAGTGCCTCCATCGGAGTTTGCTCCCAAGGCTGATGTAAATATTCAATAGGGAGTTTTTCAAGCTCGGGGCACCATTTTTTAATAAACGAACCTGTTGGGTCTTGATCTTCTGATTGTTTAATTGGGTTGTAGTGCCTAATGGTGTTAATGCCTGTTACCGAGGCTTGCATTTGAATTTGCGGATAGTGAATTCCGGGCTCAAAATCTAAAAAGTAATTAGCGAGAGGAAAGCTTGCTTGCTGCCAGCTTATATTTAAATGATGCGTTACAAAGCTTACAAGCATGGCGCGCATTCTAAAGTTTATATAGCCGGTGGCTTTTAAGCAGCGCATGCAAGCGTCAATAATGGGAATACCTGTTTGACCTTGCGCCCAGCGTTCAATATCGTTTTTAACATGTTCATCATCACGATACGGAAATACATGATAACCCGGATTAAGGGCTAAAAACTCCATAGAACATTCGCTCTCAAACTTTTGCATAAAGTGGCAGTGCCAATGCAAGCGCGATACAAACGCAGCAAGCGGGCGCTTCCAGCCTCTTTTATCAGGGTGTTTTGAATGATATTCATCAATGGCCATTTGATACACTTGCCTAAGGCTAATATTCCCCCACGCTAAGTACGGCGAAAGTCGGGAGCAATGTGTTTGGCTTAAACTTGGGCTCGATATTCCTTTTTGATAACCTTTACCGCGCTCGGCAAAAAAGCTCTGCATTACAGTTCGCGCATGCAGCGGGCCACCTTGTTGAAAGCTGTCGTGATCTTGCGTGTAAGCGCTTGGTAGCTCAGGTGTTTGGTAGTTATTGAGGGTAATTGTTTTTATACTCTTCCAATTAGGAACTGCAATAGGTGCTTGCATTGTTTGCTGCCAGCGTTCGTTCCAATTATTACGATTTTTTTTGCCGCGAATAACCGCGCCTGTTTGCGACTCTAGCCAATTAATATGGTTATGCTGGCACCATGCTTTTATTGCTTTATCGCGCTCAAAGGTGTTGTTTAAGCCTATTTCTTGATGGCTAAAAATACTAACTATTTCAAACTGTGCCTTTAACGATTCAAGTAAATCGTTCATATTTAAATTAAAGATATAAACACAGGCATTAAAGCGCGCTAGCTGATTATTTAACTCAACTATTGATTGATACACAAAGCGCCAGTGCCGCTCATTGTAGTGTGCATCTTCGAGCAGCAATGGCTCAAAGTTATAAAGTAATAGGGTAGGTAAGCCA
>NZ_PJAV01000089.1:0-11334 GCF_002836695.1 Pseudoalteromonas sp. 78C3 | reverse complement strand
AACTCCCTGCAAATTTGAATAATATTTTTTATTTAAATACATAAACTTAACGCCGAGCATTAGACTAAAGTCTATAGTTTAATTTTTTTCACTCATTGGTTTCATTTTTATCGTTTGTCGAAAATAAAGTTAAATATTAAAGTTACTTCATCAGCTCAAAACAACTTAGTTAATTTGTTTTTTAAGAGCAATAAATGCAACCTTTTGAGTTTTAGTAACTCAAACTTAGCAGTGAAAAGAATCTTATATTGTGTGTGTAAGATGTTGTCAGTGTGAAAAAGCGGTTCAAGTTAGGTGGTGACTTGGCTTGAACTGTTTTTATTCTTGGCTCAACCAAATGATATGCATTACAAAGCTACTAAAGCGTAGCAAACCGAATCTTTATATTGTGTGTGAAGATGTTGTCAGTGTGAAAAGCGGTTCAAGTTAGGTGGTGACTTGGCTTGGACTGTTTTTATTCTTGGCTCAATCACATGATATGCATTACCAGGCTACTAAAGCGTAGCAAACAGAATCTTTATATTGTGTGTGAAGATGTTGTCAGTGTGAAAAAGCGGTTCAAGTTAGGTGGTGACTTGGCTTGAACTGTTTTTATTCTTGGCTCAATCACATGATATGCATTACAAGGCTACTAAAGCGTAGCAAACAGAATCTTTATATTGTGTGTGAAGATGTTGTCAGTGTGAAAAGCGGTTCAAGTTAGGTGGTGACTTGGCTTGGACTGTTTTTATTATTAAGCACATACATAATATAGCTATATACAGATTAATACATTTTAAAAAGCCCCGTAAGTTATAACTTACGGGGCTTTTTTAGTTAATTTTTTATTTGATACTCTTTTTTTAATTTACTTATTTGCACTTTATGTGAAAGCAAAAATGTATCAAATTGCTTAACTACCTCAGGATAGTCAATCGACGATAATAAAAAGGCTTGTAAATCTGTCGGCAATTCGTTTTGAAAATAAACGGGTCGGGTTAATTTGAAATATTTAACAATATTATAGTTTAATACATCGTTAGATATGTAAATACACTCCACTCGCTCTTTTAAAAGCATCTCTATTAATTCCATTACGTTAGCTGTTTCAATTAGCTCAACGTTTTCGTTATTCATTAAAGGTTTAAAGCTTTGAGACGTAAACCCTCTCACCGTTGCAAAACTAACGCATTCATCAATAGTGATATTTTTATTTAAACTCGCAATACCCGTTTTAGTCACAACGGTTGGCTGCGAATAAATAATTTCATTTAAATCACCAAAGGAAGCTTTATAACTTGGTTTCCATTGAGGGTTATCAGGATATTTAAAATCAACATGATGGTGATCAATAAATTCTTTATAAAGACGATTAATTGGCAGCGTGTAAAACTCAAATTCAAAATCGTGCTGCTGGGCGAACAAAGTAAGTAATTTTTGACTGAAGCCATAATAATCTGCACCATTTGTTCCACTACCATCAAAGTAAGGTAGATACTCTATATTCTCTACGCCGACGACATAGTGCGTTGCCGACTTAGCATCGGTAATAAAAATTAATAAAGCTAAAGGCAAATACATTAACTGCGTTGTTATTTTTATAAATTGATTCATTTACAACCTAAGTAATATTATTGATGTGTAGCTCAACGCTTTAATTTTAACAAATTTGCAAAGAATATGATAAATCTATTTTATTTTATGCAAAAAAAAGCCTGATTAAAATCAGGCTTTACAAAGTAAAAGGTTTAGCTTTTATCTCTTGGTACAAAATCGAGTACTGTTGCGTTTATACAGTAGCGGTCTGTGCCTCTAGGGCCTTCTCCTGGGAATAAATGACCAAGATGAATACCTGTACTTTTAGAACGTAGCTCAATACGTGTTATTCCCCAGCTGCTATCGTCATGCTGCGTTACACTACTTTTTACTGGGTGCTTAAACGACAACCAACCAGTACCGGAGTTAAACCTATCGCTTGTATCAAATAGTGGCTCTCCACTTAATTTATCAACAAAAGTACCATCAGGTGTATTTTTAAACTCTTTGTACTCTTTACAATAAGGTCTATCTGTTAGTGCATCGAATGCAACTTTATAAGCATCACTGTTACCTAATTTAAAAGCGCCTAATGCTTTATAAAACTCTTCAGGTGTTGCATAGCCTTGACGGCCATATACCTCAACGCCATTTTCTAGAAACAAAATAGTCGGCGTTGCCCACGTGGCTGACTTAATAGTTAAATCATTAAGTTGGTCAGCATGGCGAAATGTCATAGGTATTGTGCCTTTGTAATCATTTGCGACTGCTTTTTTAAATTTTTCACAGTACGGGCAGTAATCACGAGAATCAAGTACCACTATTTGCTTACCTGCGAGTAGAGCACTGTTGTCTGCTTTTTCTACGGGTGTTTTATTAAAAACTACGCCTGTAGAATGATCGGGGCAATAGCCATTAGGGTTCTTTTCTAGATAATTTTGGTGATATTCTTCTGCCGATACAAAACCTGTAAGCGGTTTAATAACCGTTTCGATTTTGCCGTAGCTCGCATCAGTTAAAAGCTGCTGATATTGCGATTTAACTTGCTCAGCTACTTTAGCTTGTGCATCAGTAGTCGTTAATACAATTGAACGATATTGCGTACCGATGTCGTTACCTTGGCGATTTTTTTGCGTAGGATCGTGACTTTCAAAATAGTTTTTTAAGAGTTCTTCTGCTGAAATTATATTGCTGTTATACATAACTTGCACAACTTCAGCATAATTGTTCTCGTCAAAACGACGAGACTGATCAGTAATATTTCTGTACGTTGCTTTAAACCCATTACCGTCAGCATAACCCGACTCAGCATCAATAACGCCATTAAGCGCTTCGTAGCGTTTTTCTGCTCCCCAAAAACAACCAGACCCCAGTACAATGGTTTCTACATGCATGGTGGCTTCTACATTACTGTGTTCTACCTTTTCCATAGATAAAGCAAAGCTGCCTGCGCTAAATATAATAGCAGCGCCTGATAAATATAATAAATGCTGGTGTTTCATAAAGTACCTCATAAACAAGTGCGTGCTAATTAAGACCTCCTTATCTTAATTTTCATTTCAACCTAATTACTTATTTAGTACGAAATGTATTAAGTTTTAGTCCTCAATAAGTTAAATACGATTAATTGAATATAAAAAAACTCTTAAAGTAAGCTGGGTAAATAAACACTAAACATAACCACTTAGTCGCAATGGTGTAAATAAATTAATAAAACTGTGTTACGTTTAAATTATGTTGTACAAATAGGTTTATTTAATGAAGCCAGCTCCCCATATTTATGCATTAACAAACAGTAGTTTACTACTTGATGCATCGCATTTAGACGCTACAGATAGACTCTCTATTCAAAAGAAAATTTGGGCTTTAACCAGCCACTGTAAATGCACTGATGAATTTACCGATTTGGTGCCAGCCATGAACTCGCTCACTCTCTATTTAAAATCAGATAAACACTTAAATAAGTGGTTACAAGTGCTACCTTCGCTGTGGAATGATATTAAAACGAGTACTTTTAAAGGGCAACATCACTTAATCAAAACCATATACAAGGGTGAGGATATTAATTACGTGGCTCGTTATCACAATTTAAGCGCTGATGAGGTTATTAATATTCATAGTAAAACCAAGTACCACGTTTTATTTTTAGGCTTTCAGCCCGGTTTTGCTTACCTACATGGCTTAGATGAGCAATTACATACGCCAAGGCGTGATGAGCCACGCATTAAAGTTCCTAAAGGCTCTGTTGCGATAGGTGCTGCACAAACCGGAATTTACCCCGCAGATACCCCTGGTGGTTGGCACATAATAGGTCATACAGATACTGCTTTGTTTGATTCGACCTCTGAGCAACCTTGTTTAATTCAACCAGGCGATACGCTTGAATTTGTTCCGCTAGTTAATAAAGGAGCAACTCATGATTAAAGTACTTAAAAGTGGTGTATTACTTACAATTCAAGATTTTGGCCGTGATGGATACCGTCATCTAGGTGTAAGCAAAGCGGGCAGCTTAGACCCTTATGCACAAATAATTGCTAATAGATTACTTAACAATAACTACAATGATGCCGTTTTAGAAATAACTGTTGGTCTGTGCGAGCTGGAATTCACCTGCGACACAGTAATTGCGCTTCATGGTGCAGATTTGCAAGCAACCCTTGATGGACAAGCAATTTACCCTGGTTGGACATACACAGTAAAAAACAAACAAGTACTGAGCTTTGCGACTGGTAGAGCTGGATTAAGAGCTTATTTAGCAGTGAAAGGCGGTATACAAAATACTGAAGTTATGGGCTCTAAATCTACAGATTTAAACGCATGTTTTGGTGGTATTGAAGGTAGAGCTCTCGCCACTGGTGATGAAATACCTATTACTCCTTATTATGGAGAGTTTATAAAAGTAGGCGCAATTGCTCCCGCCCAGCGCAAGCTTATACGACTGCACCCAAGTCCTCATGCTAATTTGTTAGGCGAGCCTTTACTTAACAACTTTGTATCTACCCCATTTAAAGTTAGTAGTAACAGCAACCGAATGGGCGTAAGGCTTGAGCATAAAAATAATTTGGCACATTCGCACTCTTTGCCATCACTAGGGGTGAGTCCTGGGAGTATTCAACTGCCACCGAATGGTGAACCTATCGTGCTACTTAACGATGGTCAAACAACCGGGGGCTATCCGCTTTTAGGGACTGTAATTGAAGCCGACTTACATCAATTTGCACAATTTAGACCTTTAGATACTGTTGAGTTTAAATATGTAACGTTTGAAGAAGCAGCAAAGGCGAAGCAGAAACTTGACGGGCACCTACATCAATTGAGCCTTGCACTTAAAAATAACCTATAAAATATTCTAGAATCAACACGCCCTAGATTTAAAAAATAGGTACCATGTAATAAAGGTTCAAATTCCGACGGCCGTTACCTTACTCGCCGTTAATATTATTTTAATGTATAGCTTGGTGTTTAATGACTAAATCAACTTCTACTATGCCGTGTGTATTAATAACTGGCTTTGCTCCTTTTGGTGGCGAAGCTATAAACCCTTCTTGGCAAGCAGTGCAAAAACTTGATGAAACTATCATCATGAAACACAAAATATGCACACTAGAACTTGCCTGTGAATTTAATACGTCTATCAGTCAGCTTATAAACGCCATTGAGTCGCACAATCCGGCGGTTGTTTTATGTATAGGCCAAGCTGGTGGGCGCAGCGAAATATCAATTGAGCGTATTGCAATAAACGTTGACGATGCACGCATTAAAGACAATGCAGGTAAGCAGCCTATCGATACACCAATAGAAAAAAATGGCCCTGATGCCTATTTTACAAACTTGCCAATAAAGCGCATGTTACAAGCATTGCACAACAGCAATATACCTGCTTCCATTTCCAATACAGCAGGTACTTATGTGTGTAATCACGTTATGTATGGTCTTATGCATTACATAAATGATCACTGCGCTGTAATGAAAGGTGGCTTTGTGCATATTCCTTATTTACCAAGCCAAGCTGTGCACCACAATGGCGCACCAAGCATGAGCGAAGAAACCGTTATTAATGCCCTGAGAGTTATGATTGCACAAGCTTTGAACAATAATAGCGACGTAAAAATAGCAGCAGGAACCACGCATTAACCACTTTGGTGCGATTACATCTAGCTTGGTGCATAAATTATTCTTAATTAATTGTAAAAGCTATGTGACTTGAGTAATTTTTTCTGATAAAACAAGGTTTCGCAGCACAGCAAATTGGCTCTGCTGCACACATAATAGGAATGAGGAGTTACTATGTGTTCAATTTTTGGGGTATTAGATATTAAATCTGATCCCACTCAATTGCGTACCCAAGCAATTGAAATGTCAAAGCTGCTTAGACACCGTGGCCCAGATTGGTCTGGTGTATATGCATCCGAAAAAGCTATTTTAGTGCATGAGCGTTTAGCTATTGTTGGTGTATCAAGCGGTGCACAGCCTTTATACAATCCTGAAAAAACAAATATTTTAGCGGTTAACGGCGAGATTTATAATCATAAAGAACTTGCAGCAGAGCTAAATGTTGATTTTACTTTTCAAACTCAATCAGACTGTGAAGTTATTTTAGCGCTTTATAAACAAAAAGGGCCTGACTTTTTAGATGATCTAAATGGCATTTTTGCATTTTGTTTATACGACGAAGAAAATGACGCTTACTTAATTGGCCGTGACCATATAGGTATTATCCCGCTTTACACCGGTCACGACGAGCACGGTAACTTTTACGTTGCTTCTGAGCTAAAAGCACTTTCTCCAATTTGTAAGCATATTGAAGAATTTCCTCCAGGGCATTACCTGTATAGCAAAGATGGCAAAATGACGCCTTATTACAAACGTGATTGGGAAACATTTGATGCAGTTAAAGATAACAGCGCAGAAGCGCAAGACGTTAAAGATGCATTAGAAGCGGCCGTTAAACGCCAATTAATGTGTGACGTGCCTTACGGTGTATTACTTTCTGGTGGTTTAGACTCATCGGTTATCTCTGCTATTACCCAGCGCTTTGCTGCAAAACGTATTGAAGATAACGACGAAAGCGACGCATGGTGGCCTAAGCTGCATTCTTTTTCAGTAGGCCTTGAGGGCTCACCTGATTTAGCGGCTGCACAAAAAGTAGCTGACATGATTGGTACTATTCACCACCCTATCATTTTTACCATTCAAGAAGGTATTGATGCATTACGTGAAGTGATTTACCACATAGAAACCTACGACGTAACAACAATTCGTGCCTCTACACCTATGTACTTAATGGCTCGCCAAATTAAAGCTATGGGCATTAAAATGGTGTTATCTGGCGAAGGTGCTGATGAGCTATTTGGTGGTTATTTATACTTCCATAAAGCCCCTAACGCACAAGAGTTTCATGAAGAGCTAAACCGTAAAGTATCAAAACTGCATATGTTTGACTGTTTACGTGCTAATAAATCAATGGCGGCATGGGGCGTAGAAGCACGTGTACCGTTTCTTGATAAAGAATTTGTTGATGTTGCTATGCGTATCAACCCTGAAGCTAAAATGTGTAAAGATGGAAAAATTGAAAAACACATTTTACGTGAAGGCTTTGAAGGTTACTTACCTGATGAAGTGCTATGGCGTCAAAAAGAGCAATTTTCAGACGGTGTAGGCTACAGCTGGATTGATACGTTAAAAGAGTTTGTAAATGAGCAAGTAAGCGATCAAGAGCTTGCAAATGCAAAATTTAAATACCCTATTAATACACCAGATTCAAAAGAAGCTTACTACTACCGTACTATTTTTGAATCGCATTTCCCTGGTGATGCATCAGCTAAATGTGTACCGCATGGTAAATCGGTAGCGTGTTCGACTCCTGAAGCACTTGCATGGGACGCATCGTTCCAAAACAATGCTGATCCATCAGGTCGTGCTGCTGGCGTTCATAACGACGCATATGCAAGCAAAGGTTAATACTCTTTGTTTAGCGAAGCGTAAGCCTAAATGGCTTACGCTTCGCTTTATAAAGCTCACTTCCACCGAATCTGTTTTTTATAGCCCTGCACATAACTTAAAAGGCTCAAGTGCTTTAATTGTTATTTATAAAAATGGGTTAACATCAAAAACAATGCAATATATTGCATCACAATCAACTTACCCTGCTACCGTATTTTTAAATCAAAATGAGATAACTAAACGCCATTGTAAAATTCGCTGGTTTAATCAAACGAGTGAAATTAAACGCTGTGGACATGGTACTTTAGCAGCCGCTAATTTTTTAATAGACCATTTGGGTTATTGCCCTGAAGTATTTACTTCAATGAGTAATGAGCGCTTTACTATAAGAGTAAAAAAACAACGCGCTCAGCTGTTACTAAAAAGCATAGAGCCTAAAAAAAGCGAGTTAGCTGAAGGTGAGTTAAAAAGTGTGTTTTCATCAGCAATAAAAGCTGCCTACAGTACCGGCGACAAAAACGGTTATACGGTTGTATTATTTAGTAAAGAATTTAATAAAGAATTTAGTAAAGAATTTAATAAAGAATTTAGTAAAGAATTCGATAAAGCAGTTGAAAAAGACGATTTAAAAAGCGTACACGTTGATTTTAAAGCTTTGTGTGCACTCCACAAAAATGCAGTAATCGCCCTTAGTATAAAAAATAAAGACAAAAAAAATGCCATAGCGCATTTTAGATACTTTGCACCCCAGTTTGGTGTAAATGAAGACAGTGCTACAGGCTCTGCGGTATCTGTTATTGCCCCCCTGCTATTTAGACTATACGGTTTAAATAAAGCTATGCTTGTACAGCAATCAAATAATGGCGCATTGCTAAACTATGAGTTTAACAATGCTAAAGTTGTCATTTATTAAACATATTAAGTAATGCTTAAAGCGGTCTTAATAAACACAGAGCAAAATAGTTACTATCGTCTTGCCATGTTTGCTCTAACTTTAAATTAGCTTGCGCTGCAAGCTGCTTAAACGACTCGAGCGTGTACTTGTGAGAGTTTTCTGTATGGATACTTTCGCCTTCTATAAAGTCTATTTGCTGATCATTTATAATCACGCTTTGAGTACGATTACTTACTAAATGCATTTCGATACGGCTATGTTGCTCGTTAAAGCGTGACTCGTGGCTAAAGTTATCTATATTAAATGTGCCGTTTAGCTCGTTATTAATACGTTGTAGTAAATTTTTATTAAAAGCAGCGGTAACTCCCGCCTTATCGTTATATGCATCAAGTAACACTTGGCGCTCTTTTACTAAATCAACCCCAATTAATACATAACCATTTACACCGCATAAGCGATGGAAATTATTCATAATTTCTATGGCTTTAACTGGGGCAAAATTACCAAGAGTAGAGCCCGGAAAGTACACCAAATTAGTTTGACTGTCTAAAGCGGTGTCTTTGGTTAGCTGTTTGACCATTTGGCTATGTGTAAAGTCTCCTAATAATGGCGAAATTGCCAAATCTGGAAATAATGGTGACAAATGTGCAAGTGAATAACTGAGCATCTCCTCAGATATTTCAAACGGTACAAAGGTTTTAACGTTTGCCATATGCGCTAATAAATAGGCTACCTTTTTACCCGAGCCACAGCCGGGCTCTATAATAGAGAGGTTTTCAGGTAGCATTTGAGCAATCGACTTTGAGTGTTGCTCTAATATAGAAAGCTCAGTACGTGTAACATAATACTCTTGTAAGGTTGTTATTTGCTCAAATAATGCAGCACCTTTATCATCATAAAAATATTTACACGGAAGCGTTTTTTGTTGTTGAGTTAATCCGCTTATCACGTCGTTTAGAAATTCAGTGTCGGTTATGTTGCTTTGCTTAATCGCTGTTACTTGGCTCATACTATATCCTTAGCTAGTCTTATCCCGCTGCACATCCACGCTTGATGCGGGTAATAAAAATTTCGGTATGTTTGTCGTAAATGGTTTTGAGGGGTAAACACACACCCACCACGTAACACCATTTGGTTATTCATAAACTTACCATTGTATTCCCCTGCTACTCCTTCAATAGGCTTAAAACCGGGGTATGGTAAATATGCACTGTTCGTCCATTGCCAACACGAATCAGTTAACTGATTTATTTCAGTATCACTCTTTGCTTGCTGAGGTGTTAGGTAGTGATTATTAATCTCTGTTGAAGGTGTATTTTTAGCTGCATATTCCCATTCGAACTCTGTAGGCAAGCGAGCCTTTACAAAATTAGCATAGGCGCTGGCCTCAAAATAACTAACATGACAGATCGGGGCATTTAAATTGAGAAGCTCTAATCCATAGTGTGTAAACTCAAACCACTCGTTATCTATACAATGCCAATATAATGGTTGCGTTAGACTGTTGCTTTGTATATTTGCCCAACCGTCACTTAACCAATACTGTGGATTGCTGTATCCACCTGCATTTATAAAGTCTAAATATTCACCATTGGTGACCAACCTATTAGCAAAGTTAAATGAATGAATTAATACTTGGTGTTTGGGGCGCTCGTTATCATATGCAAATTCATCGTCGGCATTTGTACCTATATTAATAATGCCTTGCTCAAAATTTATAAAATTGAGAGGCTTAATATCTGCTGATTTGTTTTGGCTGTTTAAAGGCGATGTTTTATATTGCGGAAATAATGGATTTACTGAAAAGTTATATTTGATGTCCATAAGCATTAGTTCTTGATGCTGTTGCTCGTGGTGTAACCCAAGTTCAATAATATCTTTAATTTGTGGACTAACTTCAGTTTTAAGTAATTCAACCACACAGCTATCTACATGCTCTCTATAAGCTAAAACTTCATCTAAACTAGGTCTAGATAAACTACCTCGGTTTGCCCGTTTAAATTGCTCTCCAATCCCATTGTAGTAAGAATTAAAAAGCATTCGGTAGTGAGAGTTAAACACAGTGTACTGTTTACAGTAAACACTAAGTAAAAACGTTTCAAAAAACCACGTGGTGTGCGCTAAATGCCATTTGCCTGGGCTGGCATCTGCCATAGCTTGTAATTGGCAATCTTCTACAGTGAGTGGTTCAATAATAGCCAGGCTTTCGCCCCTAACGCTGCAAAAGCGTTTAACAAGTTCGTTTTGATTGGTATTGTTTAAAGCGCATTCACGCATAATAGTATTAATCCTTTGCCTATCTATTTATAAAATATAGCTTAGGGCATGCTGAGCTTTTTGGATTGAAATTTGTTCAATCTAGGGGCGATTAAATCGCGGCACGAGGTTTGTAACCTAGTGGGCTAAGTAAAAACCGAGTAACAAAGAGTTAATCGTCCCTAGAAAGAACCCAAAGGGCAGTGTATGTTTGGTATTTATGCTGCGTTATCGCCTATTTATGGGGAATGACCACACTACATAGGCTCTGCCTTGCCTAAAAACCAAACATACTACTGTAAATTCAATCGCCAAAATTCAACATGCCCTAATGTTGTGTTAAATCATATTCATATTACAACTTGATTAAAGATGCTTATCAGCTTATAAATTTATACTAGCCCTAAAGGGAAATTTGCTCTTTGCAGCTCGTTTTTTAATTATTCTTACGTGCATGTAAGCATGCAGAATAACGCAGGAGCAGTTATCGAACCGTTAGGTTACAAACCTAGGATCGATTAAACAGCTCCTAAATTGAACAAATTTTAATCCTAAAAGATCAACAAGCCCTAGTATTTAAGCATTAATTAAGTTGCTTAAAAGTGATCTTTTTTTACTTAACTAAGTAAATTAATACTTTTAATAGCAAACTAAATTTTAACGTTCACTGAATTTATAATTTTAGGGCTTTTTAAATAAAAGAATCATTAATTTGGCTATATAAA
>NZ_PJAV01000088.1:0-12047 GCF_002836695.1 Pseudoalteromonas sp. 78C3 | reverse complement strand
TGAGATTGCTTTATTGAGCATCTAAAATAGCGCAGCCAAGGCTACGCTATTTTTGTTTTAGTTACTCTACCAGTTCACTTACAATAACCGGGTTGTTATGCAGTGTTTTATGCACAGGGCATTTGTCGGCTATTTCGAGTAAACGCTGGCGTTGTGGCTCTGTTAAGTCGCCACGTAAGGTGATTTTACGGGTAATGGCTTCAAGGTTACCTGTTTGCTCACAATCGTCGCAATCTTTGTTGTAATCGCGAGTGTGATCAAGCTCTACTTTTACATGCTCCAGTGGTAAGTTTTTACGTGTAGCGTACATACGCAGTGTCATTGCCGTACAGGCACCAAGCCCCGCTAATAAGTGATGATACGGATCAGGACCTAAGTTTTTACCACCTACTTTTATTGGCTCATCTGCAAGCCAAGTATGATCTTTTGTACTTACGTGCTGAGTAAATACATGGTCTTTTTCTTCAACGAGTACATTGCCACCCGTTAAACTTGCCGTGTATTTAGTTTTGTCGTACTTAACATAACGGTTTGCCCACGTTGCAATTATTTGTGCAGCGTAGTCGGCATCGTTTTTATTAGTAAGTAAGTGATCGGCGTTATCTAGGCTAATAAAGCTTTTAGGATGCTTAGCTGATGCATAAATTTTTTCAGCTTCACTAATATTTACCGTCGCATCAATAGGGGAGTGCATTACTAATAATGCGCGCTTAAGTTTACTTATGTGGCTTTTATCGTACTTGGCTATATCGTCAATAAATTGTTTTTTAATAGTAAATTCACGACCGGCTAAGTTTACTTTAGCTTCACCTGCTGCGTTAATTTCATCAAGGTGTGCTTCAAAATTATGCGCTACGTGCTGCGCATCTGACGGTGCACCAATGGTTGTAATAGCCGATACTTCAGGAATATGCTCCGCAGCAGCAAGAACGGCAGCCCCGCCTAAACTGTGGCCAATGAGTAGTTGCGGCGCCGCAAAATGCTCACGTAAATGATTTGCCGCAGATACTAAATCTTGAATGTTTGATGAAAAGTTACTGTTAGCAAAGTCGCCATCGCTATTACCTAAACCGGTAAAGTCGAAACGCAGTACGGCGATACCTTGTTGTGTTAAAGCTCGGCTAATACGTGTGGCTGCTGCAATGTCTTTACCGCATGTAAAGCAGTGTGCAAATAGCGCGTAAAACTTAACGTCACCAGAGGGAAGTTCAAGTTGGCCGGCAAGTTCTAAATCGCCGCTTTTAAAAGATACTTTTTGTCGCATGGGGAGCCTTATTTACACAAATAAAATACATTATATTAGGGCGTGTTGACCGTTGTGGATTGAAATTTGTTCAATCTAGGGGCGATTTAATCGCGGCGCGAGGTTTGTAACCTAGTGGACTAAGTAAAAACCGAGCAACAAAGAGTTAATCGTCCCTAGAAAGAACCCAAAGGGTAGCGCATGTTTGGCATTTATGCTGCGTTATCGCCTATTTATGGGGAACAACCACACATCATAGGCTCTGCCTTGCTTAAATACCAAACAGTCTGCTGCAAATTCACCCACCAAAGGTCAGCACGCCCTAGTAGACCAGATATAAGTACTAAACCTTGCAAATTCAACGTTTTTTTATAAGTTGATCTTGATCAAGCCAAGTGGCGGTGACTATGCTTTGCGGACATATGTCCTTATGTTTTTGAGGTCATTTGTCTATGCTCGCATAGCGCTATAATGAAGGCTTTGCTACTTTATATAAGTAATTTAGCACTATTAAAAGCAACTCACTTCACACAACCTATTCACTGGAACGTACAATGCAATTACCTACTGTTGATTATAAAGCTCCCGATGCGGCTGCACAATTTGTTGAATCGTTAAGAAATACTGGATTTGGCGTTTTAAAAAACCACCCAATCCCACAGTCTTTAGTTGAGTCTATTTACAAAAATTGGCAAGACTTTTTTAACTCAGAGCAAAAGCACGACTTTTTATTCTCTAAAGAAACTCAAGACGGTTATTTTCCGCCTTCAGTATCTGAAGTAGCGAAAGGCTTTACAATAAAAGACATTAAAGAGTACTTCCATGTGTACCCTAAAGGTCGCGTTCCTGAAGAGCTTGAAGCTGATGTACGTGAATACTACCGTTTAGCAAGTGAATTTGCTGGCACATTGTTAAGTTGGGTTCAGGCTGAATCTCCGGCTGATGTACGTGCTAAGTTTTCGATTGATTTAAAAGACATGATTGCCGATTCTGAGCAAACATTGTTACGTATCCTACATTATCCGCCTATGACGGGTGATGAAGAGCCAGGTGCTATTCGCGCAGCAGCCCATGGCGATATTAACTTATTGACTGTATTACCAGCTTCTAATGAGCCTGGTTTACAAGTTCAAAAAACAGATGGCGGTTGGTTAGACGTGCCATGTGATTTTGGCAGCTTAATTATTAATATCGGCGACATGTTACAAGAAGCGTCGGGCGGGTATTTCCCATCGACAATTCACCGTGTAATTAACCCAACGGGTAAAGCATCTACTAAATCGCGTATATCACTACCGTTATTTTTACACCCGCATCCAGATGTTGTGCTTTCAGAGCGCTACACGGCAGATAGCTACTTGCAAGAACGCCTGCGTGAGTTAGGTGTTAAGTAACTCTTATACTTAGAGTAATTAAGTATAAACAAAAAACGGCTTATGGCCGTTTTTTGCATTTTTAAGCAACTTGAGCACAGGTTTAATTTTATTAAGCTATGCTCAATTGCTCGCAACGTAAATAATGGCATGCATTCTTAGCTACTACAGGTATAATGCGCGCAACTGGCTAACGTAGCCTAATTTAAAAGAGAGTTTATATGAGTTTTGAAGGTTTAGGTTTATCACAGTCTTTGGTTAATGCGGTTTTAGAAAAGGGCTATGAAACGCCAACGCCGATTCAGGCTCAAGCAATTCCTGCAATTATTGAACGCCGTGATGTTATGGCAGCAGCGCAAACAGGTACAGGTAAAACAGCGGGTTTTACATTACCACTTATTGAGCGTTTGTCGTCAGGCCCTAAAGCTAAAAGTAACCACGTACGTGCACTTATTTTAACGCCTACACGTGAGCTTGCTTTGCAAGTAAGCGAAAACGTTGAAGAGTACGCTAAGCATTCGGATGTGAGCTCATTTGTAGTTTACGGTGGCGTTAAAATTAACCCACAAATGCAGCGTCTTCGTAAAGGTGTTGATATTTTAGTAGCAACGCCGGGTCGTTTAATCGACTTACATAATCAAAATGCAGTTAAATTTGATAGCGTTGAAGTGCTTGTACTCGATGAAGCTGACCGCATGTTAGACATGGGCTTTATTCACGACATTAAACGCTTAATTGCTAAAATGCCTGCTAAACGTCAAAACTTGATGTTTTCGGCTACATTTTCTGACGAAATTCGTGCATTAGCAAAAGGGTTAATTAATGACCCTGTTGAAATTTCAGTTGCTGCAAAAAATACCACTGCAAAAAGTGTTACTCAGTGTGTTTATGCGGTAGATAAAACACGTAAAACAGCATTGCTAAGCCACTTGATTCGCACTAACGATTGGCAACAAGTGTTAGTGTTTAGCCGTACAAAGCACGGTGCTAACCGCTTAGTTAAGCAACTAGAGCGAGATGATATTGTAGGCGCGGCTATCCATGGTAATAAATCACAAGGCGCACGTGTTAAAGCACTTGATGGTTTTAAAAGTGGTGAAGTACGCGTACTAGTAGCAACAGACATTGTTGCACGTGGTTTAGACATTGTTGAATTACCGCATGTTGTTAACTACGACTTACCAAATGTATATGAAGATTACGTTCACCGTATTGGCCGTACAGGCCGTGCTGGTGCGTCGGGTCATGCGATTTCGTTTGTAACAACAGAAGATGCTGTTGACTTATACGGTATTGAGCGCTTTATTGGTGAGCTTATCCCACGTGCTGAAGAAGACGGTTTTGAGCCTATTAACCCAGTAGCAGAGCGCGCATTAGATGCTCGCCCACTGCCGTCTAAAAAGCCTAAGAAAAAGCAGCCTTTTAATAAGCCTAAATCTGATAGCAGCAAGCCTAACAGTAAAAAGCCGAACAATGGTGGTAATGGTACCGGCCCTCGTCGTGGTGGTTCTAAAAAGCCAGCAGCTAAAACAGATGATAATGCGCAAAACCCATGGGCAAAGCGTGAATCTGTTGGCGGTAGTGGCCAACGCCGTCGTCGCACAAATAACGATTAATGATCATATTGGCGTTTAATTAATTTAGAACTTGGTTAAAGGCTGATACAAAAAACGCGCTCTCTTCTTTTGAATAAATAGAAGCAGCGCGTTTTTTATTGTCTGTAATTTGTACTTACTGTATTGCCTACCTGATTAAATAGTTAATACCCAAACCTACAAATAAAGTCACACTTACGCTAAGTAGTGTGCCGAGCATAACGTACTCGGTAAGTTTTTTATCTTTGCTTGCACTTAAATCACCAAACCTAAATACCGACTTTGCCGCAAGTAAAAAACCAAGGCCTGCAAATTGGTCAAGCAATATAAAGCTCAGCATAAGTACGCGTTCCAACATACCAATGCTTTGCCCTGCAAGCGGTAAGCTACCAGTACTTGAAAAGTTACTTGTTAAACGCTCTAACATCATTCTTATAAATACGGCGCTGGGGCTCAAAATAATTAAATAACCGCATACCACCCACAGTATTTTGGGATCAGTGAGCATATTATTAATTGCAGCCATAAAGCTATTGTTATCAGTTAGCCAAATACTGAGCGCAATAATAACGAGTATGTGCGCTATTTGATCTAGTAAAAAAGGCACCACGCCTTTATTAGAATATGATTTAGCTATATCAATAAAGTAATGGCTCAGCATAATGCTCGCCGTGGCAATTAAAACACTGCTTAGTTGTTGCCACCCGAATGTGTATTCCCACACGGTAATAATGAGTGCACTTGTTACACCATGCACAAGTACATGAAAATAAAGCTTACTGGCTTTAAAGTGACGGGTGTTTCTGTCGTTTACCCAACTCATAGGTTGCCAGTAAAAATCAGCGAGTAAGTGGCCAATAATAAGCGCGACCAGTAAAAGTGAAAACTCCATTATTCACCTCCTTTAATTATATTTTTTATAACGTGTTGTGTGTGCTTAATAAAGCGCTCTATAAGTTGGTAGTGCGCTAAATTTAGTAGTTTTGTTACATTTTCGCGACTTGTTTTAAGCTCTTTAGCCAGTGCCGCGTGGCTGTTGTCTGATGATGTTAAATAGACATACAGGGCATTTGCTTGTTTTTGCGTGATTTTAGTGAGTAATACGTCGGCAAAGGCTAAATTAAGATTTAAGCTTTCATCAAGCTGCTGCTCATTAATATTAAAAACAAAGCGTTGATTACCTATTTTATCAAGGCCTTGCCCCGAAAGGGTAAAAGCAGAACCGGTTGCTGTTTTTATATCGCTGCGTGGGTTATCTATTTGCCCAAGTGCCAAGCTTTGCCGTAGCTCATAACCTGACGATTTAAGGTGTAAATATACAAGTATGGCATTTTTAAAAAGGAGCTCAGGATTATTAACTTGTAACTGAAAGGCATCGCCTCGGTATATATTCCAAAGTGTTTGCTCCCCCGAAATGTTTCGCAAACTTTGCTCTAGTTGATAAAGCATGGCATCGTATTGCTGCTTAGGGATTGTTTGCGATTTAATAATATCGCCGCTGATCACACCAATCATAAAAATCTCAAAATGGTTACTTTTTAATGTGTAACCAATATTGGTTACATAAGGGTATGTAACTAATTTAGGTTACTTAAATATAAATTGCAAGGTACACTTATTTTATAACGTTACTTTTATTGCTATTAATCCTCACTAGGACACTAAATGACTTTACAAAACGAGCAGCAAAGCACGAAACCACGCGTAGGTATTTTTGTTGATGTGCAAAATATTTATTACACGTGCCGCGAGAGTTACGGAAAAAACTTTGACTACAATGCGTTTTGGCGGGTAATGCAGGCGCAATACAATATTGAGTGTGCTTTTGCGTACGCTATTTATCGAGGTGATGAAAAGCAAAATCAGTTTCAAAATATTTTGCGTGCGATTGGTTTTGACGTAAAGCTAAAGCCATTTATTCAACGCCGTGATGGAAGTGCTAAAGGCGATTGGGATGTAGGTATAACAATAGACATGTTAGAGCAGGGTAAAAGCCTTGATAAGGTTATTTTGCTCTCTGGCGATGGTGACTTTGCTTTGTTACTTGGGCATTTAAAAAATCAATATAATGTACCGTGCGATGTATACGGTGCTGACCGGTTAACCGCTGAGGTATTAAAACAAAGCGCAGAGCAATTTCATTTAATTGATAATACTTTGCTACTTTAACAGTAAAAAATAGTTAAAAAAGTGCAAGCTAAGTGCCTGCAACATGAGAGATTTTAATACAAAGCCGTAATAGATGAATTAAGCCTTATATAGGCTTTTTTTATTACTGTAATCAATTGGGTTTGCTAAATGATTATGGTAATTTTAAAGCATAACGAGTTACCAAGGACTTACATGCTTCATTATAGCAACATGCCACTAGATAGAGGCTCAAATTTTCGTAAAGACCCATCGTGGCTTAAAGCGCAAATGTCGGCGCAAAGTAAATGGGTTTTAGTTAAAAATAATCAAACCCTATTTATTAAAGATACCCCTAAAGTAAGCTATTTAACGTATCAACAAGTGGCGCATTTAGATTTAACGAGTGCTATTTTTGTTGGTTTAAATAATGCTAAACATGGTGTGTTTGCATTGGATGTATCTGATCTGGATGAAAGCGTACTTACGCCTTTAATAGAGGGCGCTCAGTTTTTTGATATTCGCCAATATGGGCCTCAAGTAACCATTAAATATGCCTCAATAGCCGCCCTTGCGAGAGGGTTATGTTATTGGCATGCCACGCACCGTTTTTGTGGGCGCTGCGGTAGTAAAAACCGTTCAGTGGAAGCCGGGCACTCTAGAGTGTGTGAAAACGAAAACTGTAAGCATCCTACATTCCCGCGCACCGATCCTGCGGTAATTATGGTGGTTACTAAAGTCTTTGCTGACGGAGTAGAACGCTGTTTATTAGGTCGCCAAGCCGCGTGGCCCACTGGTATGTATTCGTCGCTTGCTGGATTTGTAGACCCAGGGGAGACACTGGAACAAGCTGTTGCGCGTGAAGTTAAAGAAGAGGCAGGTATAGAGGTTGATAACGTACGTTATGTTGCATCTCAGCCATGGCCGTTCCCATCGTCCATTATGCTTGGTTTTTTTGCAGAGGCGACATCTGAGGAAATTAACGTAGATAAAGAAGAGCTAGACGATGCAAAATGGTTTAGTCGTGAAGACTTAGAGCAATTTGGTAATTGGCACGAAGAAGGCGAGCATTTAAAGCTGCCTAGAACCGATTCTATCTCTCGTTATTTAATTGAGCATTGGCGCACAAACCCTTAAGGATTAACAATGTCGAGTAAAAGTAATAAAAACACTCAGCTGGTATCATCAGGGCGAAAAAAAGCCTATACACATGGCGTAGTAAATCCCGTTGTACAGCGTGCATCTACCATTGTATTTGATACTGTAGCCGATTTAAAAGAAGCAGCTAAAACCCGTGGCGATAAAACGTTATTTTATGGGCGCCGAGGAACAACAACACACTTTGCGCTACAAGAAGCGATTACAGAACTTGAAGGCGGCGAAGGGTGTGCATTGTACCCTTGTGGCGCTGCGGCGATCAGCCAAGTATTTTTATCGTTTTTAAAAACCGGTGATCATATTTTAATGGTTGATAACGTGTACGAACCAACTCGCGATTTTTGCGATAAAATTTTAGTGGGGCTGGGCATTACAACAACCTATTACCCGCCAACCATTGGCGCAGGTATTAAAGATTACATTCAGCCAAATACTAAAGTGTTGTTTTTAGAATCTCCAGGTTCTATTACGATGGAAGTGCAAGATGTGCCCGCTATGGTAAAAGTAGCCAATGAGCATAGCGTAATGACCATACTTGATAATACCTACGGCAACGGTTTGCATTATCGTCCGCTAGAGCACGGTGTTGATATTAGTATTCAGGCTGCAACGAAGTATATTGTCGGCCATTCAGACGTGATGATGGGTGTGGCTGTTGCTAATAAAAAGTACTGGCCAACCTTGCGCGAAAACTCGTACTTACTAGGGCAATGTACCAGTGCCGATGATGCGTATTTAGCGCTTAGAGGCCTTCGTACAATGGGTGTGCGTTTAAATCAACATGAAAAAGCAGCAATAGAAGTAGCTAAATGGCTTGAGCAACATGAGCTTGTTGATCATATTCGACACCCTGCATTTGAAAGCTGCCCAGGGCATGAGTTCTTTAAACGTGACTTTGATGGTAGTAATGGGTTGTTTTCATTTGTTATGAAAACCGGCAATCAAAAAGCGATTGATGCATTTTTAGATAGCCTTGAGCATATTAAAATGGGCTTTTCGTGGGGTGGTTTTGAAAGCTTGGTAACGGCTAATTTAACCATGAAAGGGCTGCGCTCAAATACAGGTTGGGATTTAGGGCCGGTTATTCGTTTGCACATAGGCCTTGAAGATGTTGAAGATTTAATTAGTGATTTAAGCCAAGCACTTGAGGTTTATAAGCAGCATTTATAATTTATATCGCAATTTATGTTGTTACATTTAAATGTATTGTTACAAAGCTCACCTTCGGTGAGCTTTTTTTTGCTGGTAATTCAAGGTGTTTACACTTAGTGTGGATAAATACACAGAAAATAAAAAGTCATTAAGGATAGTCAATGGCAACACCATTACTGATAAACGTAGGGCGATTAACGCAAATAGCGGGATTTGAGCTTGTACGTATGTTTTTAACTAAACGTGGACTTATTGCATTAGCAGCCTTTGCATTGGTGTGGCTAATAATACTGCGCTACCCAATAGGGCAGGCAGTAGGCATTGTAAGTGCGCCCGATTTTGAGCAAATAGCCCGTGATATATCAGGTTCTATTGGTTTAAGTAAATTATTGGATTGGCCTGAGGCCGAATTTGCTATGTACTGGTTAATAGCCCTGTATAGCTTTCCCGTTTTTGGTTTATTTATTTGTAGTGACCAAACGGTAGGCGATAGAGAGCGCGGCACACTAAGGTTTTTATCACTGCGCTCCACTCGCTTTGAAATACTGTTTGGTCGTTTTTTAGGACAATTAGCGGTATTAGCCTGCTTAGTGGGCATTACTCTTGTGGCTACGCTTGCTGTACTAGGGTTTAGAGATCCAAGTTTACTGGCTGGTGGTTTTGCCCGTGCGCTTTCTATATTTTTAATATTAGTGATTACTCTGTGTCCATTTGTAGCACTTATGACGTTAATAAATACCTTTGCTCGTTCATCGCGTTTATCTATTGTATTGGCAATTTTATATTTTGCAGCAGGCGGTATTGTAGTTGGTATATTGCAATGGCAAATACCCGCATTAGGCTTGCTTGATTATTTATTTCCGGGTGTGCAAATAGAGTTATTAGCGGGGCAAAATTTACCATTATTAAGCGCTGTGGCTATTCCCCTTGTGCAAACTGCGGTGTTACTAAGCGTTGCTCAACGTATTTTTGCAAGGAGCTCACTATGAGACCATTAATTACAGCCAGCGGTTTGAGTAAATCGTATGGTGCAAAACTTGCGCTTAATAATGTGGACTTTGAGATTAATAAAGGCGCGCCAGTGGCGCTTGTTGGGCCAAATGGTGCGGGTAAAACCACCTTATTTAGTTTGTTGTGCGGCTATATAGCGCCAAGTAAAGGCAGCCTTGAAATATTAGGGCATAAGCCAGGGAGCGCTGCTTTATTTAATAAAGTAAGTGCATTACCGCAAGACGCGCAACTTGACCCTCGTTTTAATATAGATAAGCAACTCGCTTTTTATGCAAAACTGCAAGGTATGGGCGCTAAGCAAAGCCAAACTGAGGCGCTACGTGTACTTGACTTGGTTGGCTTAAAAGAAATTGCAAAGCAGCGTGCGGGGGATTTATCGCACGGTATGCGCAAGCGCGTTACGATAGCGCAAGCACTTATTGGCGCGCCACAAATTGTAATGCTTGATGAAGCAACCGCAGGGCTTGATCCGATTCATGCCAGAGAAGTACGCGAGCTAGTATCTGAATTAAGTGAACAGGCTACGTTTATTTTAAGCTCTCACGATTTAACTGAGCTTGAGCGACTATGCTCACAGGTGCTTCATTTAGATAAAGGCGTACTAAGCGAGCATCAAACAAAAACAAATAATACTGATAAACACTTTTATACATTAATGCTAAGCGAAGCTTATCAAAATGTTGAGCAACAGCTTCAAGCAATTGCAGGGGTGAGCCGAGTGTATATGAGCCAGCATAAAGAATATGTTGTTGAGTATCAACCAACGAGCGATCCACTTGATATTGCACTACTGAACTTTTGTCATCAACAACACTGGCAGTACAGGCAGTTAGTTAATGGTCACACATTAGAGAATCAAATATTTAAACAGGAGAAAGTATAATGGGTTTACTTAGCGGACTTATGGGTAATGCAAGCGAAGTTGACGATTCTGATTTAGAGAAAATCCTCGCCAATACATTAATTGACGGCGAGCAAGTAGAAAAAGCATATAAAGTAGTACGTGATATGTTTATTTTTACTAATAAGCGCTTAATCTTAATTGATAAGCAAGGTATGACCGGCTCTAAAATGGAAATGGTGAGTATTGCTTACTCTAAAATTACCAAGTTTAGTAAAGAAAGTGCAGGCCATTTTGACTTAGATGCCGAGCTAAAAATATGGGTTGGCTCAGATCCAACACCAATTAGTAAAGAGTTCAAGTCTGGCGATAATATTAACGATGTTTATCGTATTATTAGCCAACACGCGCTTTAAGCTGCGGTACATGTTTTAAGTAGTTGTTGACTAGATGTTGCAACTACTTTAATTTTACAGTTTACAACACTTCCTTACAATTAACTTAATAAATACAAGTGGTTAGTTAAGTTTTCATTCAGTTTCCTAACGTTAGCATGTGCCTCGACTTTAGCAATACAGCTAGAGCATAAAAAGCAATGTACATAGGGAAGTCTTACAATGAAAAAATTAGCAGTTATTATTTCGAGCATTTTATTATCTAGCACTGCGGCTGCTGCAGACAGCTATAATTCAATTAGTAACCTAAGCTACAAAAATAGCGATAACAACGACACCGTTGCTGTAGATTCTATTTACTACTTATCTCCTAAAAAAACTTTAGGCCCGTACGATCAGTTTGAATACATCAATAAACAAACTAACGTATATGGTGGCTACGCTGATGACGACTTTGGCGATTTAACATCAGTTGGTGGTGAATACTTCATTAATGAATTTGTTGTTGGCGCATCTTACGAAAACCTAGACCCTGATTCAGGTTCTAACAGTGAGCTTTATAAACTGACGGGTGGTTACTTTTTCAACCCTGATTTACTTGCAAAAGTAACACTAGTTGAAAACAAAGACGGCGATGATTACGCATTATTTGATTTAGCTTACAACTACATGCTAAACAGCACTGATTATGTAGGTGTTACACTTACATCAGACGACGATTTTGATTACCGTGCAGTAGCTGCTAAATACTTTATTGATTTACAGCAAGGTAACTACCTTACTTTTGAAGGTAAATACGAAAGCATTGATGATGCCCAAAACCAATGGGTAGCAGAAACTAACTACTACTTCTCAAAAGCAACATCTGTATTTGCTAACTACAATAAGCAAGATACTTATAGCTTTGGTGCTCAACACTTTATCAATAAAAATATTGGTGTAAAGGTGGGTTACGAAAACAACGCTGATGATTCTGACAACGATGCGTACTTTGCTAACATGCGTTTTCAGTTTTAATTAAGTCCCGTACTTAGTTAATACAAAAGTAATATTAAAAAGCCCGCTAAATTTAGCGGGCTTTGTCGTTTTTAAATGTTTGAGCTTTTAACTATAAACTTTTACCAGTCATAATTACGGCCTTTATTATGCTCA
>NZ_PJAV01000087.1:0-12066 GCF_002836695.1 Pseudoalteromonas sp. 78C3 | reverse complement strand
CCAATATCTTTTTAGGTTATCATGCCCACTAAACCTATAACTATCGGAACACATAATATTACAGCACTAAACAATGCGATATTTTTAGTACTTTTAGCTATACCCAAACTATCTACTTCACGCAGTGCTTTGCTTTCTATCATTGCATCCTCTTCTTTCGAAAGCCATTGTTTAACCAAGGCTTGTTCAAAATCTTTGTAATTACTTGATTCACATTTTTTTTGAACTAAAGAATACCCTTCAGTCTTTAACTGCTCAAAAAGAGAACATTTAAACTCCTTAATAGCTTCCTCTTCTACACTTGTATCTTTTACGGAAATATATCCATTTTTAATTCTTCTTAGGATTCCTGGCTGTATCTTTAAAGCCATCCACTGACGAATATCTAGCGGGTTTTCACCATCCTTAATGGTGATTTCTCCCTCTGACGTTTTTACTACATTTGCCGCGGCTGCTTTATAAATTATAGTAACTATCATCAAGTACCATCCTCAAATATTTAAGTTTTGATTTTCTAAGTATACCTAAAAAAGAGTCTATTACAAATGAAGTTTCGATATAAAGCTTTGAATAATAAGCAAAAATGCGGTGTTGCGGTATTGCGTTATCGTTTATCTTGGTACGTATTCGTTATCGCCAATATTGCTTGAAGTTCACATCTAAGTTTTGGGCTGATTATAGATGTAAATAAAATTGTCTCTAAATATGGCAATTAACATTAGTTGAAATAGGGCTTAACCTAGCTAAGCAGAATGCAGCTGAGTACATGCCCTGAATGATAATGGGGCAGAAACGAGTTACGACTGATAGCACTAAGCTGAATTTCGGCAAAGAACGAATAGCGGTCATTGTGATTGGCTAAAAATAGTTAATTACTCATATTGGTGTTTGTTCACATATACAAGTAAACGTGCTACGAGCAGACATTTGCGCGGCTCGCATACAGTCAAATTTTTACCCCCACAAACCGATATAATGAGGGAAATAAATCAATTACAAGAAAAACGATTTTAATTGGCGAGTTTAGTGTGCTCCAGTTTTTTATTGATCTTTAAGCTTAGCACGCTACAAAGCGGTTCGTGGATGAGTGATAGCCAGGTATTGAGGCGCTAGTTATATTAAGTTGTTCGAGGCGGAGGGTGGACTATATTTATTTAGTCAAGACGATTGAGGCATCTACTTAATAATTGGCTATAAAAAAACATCTTATTCTCTTTTATTGACTACAGTTTTAGGTGGCTACAGCGGTGCTAAAAACAAGAGTTATTAAAAAGGCGTTAGCCTGTGAATAAGTTACAAAACTTTAAGCATTAAAGCCACTCTTCAGTTTATACTCCTGTCGGCCTTTCCCCTAGCTACGGCATACCCCAAAAAATCACGACATTTCACACCTCAGAGTGATTCTAAGCGACTTTGTATGAAAAGTAATGCAATTTACCTGTGCATATGGAATTTCCTTATCGAGCCTCTAAGCTCCATAAAGAGAAGTTTATCAAGGCACGATTAGCTTTTTTTAGCTGGAAGATTGGTGAACGCGTTTTAAGGACTATTTTGCACTTAACTCTGTAAAGTCGCACTCGTTCCTCGCTACGGCTTCGCCTAGTTAAAATTAAAAGCCGCGATCGCGATATAGTGGGTTAGTTACCCATCCCCCATACATTAACTCTTAACGGGTAATGCTTTTGTAGTTGTTAATGCTTTAAAAGTAATGAAAAAGAAGTTAGAATAATGTTTCTTTTACGTTTATTTAATTATGGAATGATTATGATAAAAAATTTACTTTTAACATCTTTAATTGGACTAGTTTCTTTCTCAAGTTTAGCCTCGGAAACTCCACTTTACACTGAATGCTCAACATGTTTTTCTTTCGAACAGTTCAAAAATACAGCAAGATTAAAAGCTAAAGTAGATCGCCCTCGCGATGTTTATGTAATGAATCTAGATAAATCAATTATTGAGAAATTCAATGTTTCTAAGACCATTACAGGGTACAGGATATTAAAAGGAGATAATGAACCTGATGGTCGTGGTGGTCATATTCAAGATGTAAGAATACCTATATATAGTTGGACTGTAGATAGCTATGGTGTAGAGCAGGACGCTTTAAATACTTTTCATAATATATCTGATGCAAAAAGTGCTGTTGTTGCAAGCTTAGCTGGAGTAAGCGCAACTATTGTGCCTAAAGAGATTGCAGGTAGCGCTTGGGACTTAGTTGGATTTGGTGCAAAACAATATGAAGTTTCATCTTATTATAATGAACATACAACCCTAGAACAGGATATATCGAACTTTACAATCGCAGCGGCAAAAGTTTCTGGCGTTGCTGAAATTGAAAAAGTCTTTATGCAGGTTGCTTTTGATGACAAAAGCATTGCAATATATTCGTTATATGGAATTATTGGTGATGAGCTTATATGGGATTTTGAACATGGTAGAGATGTTGACGGAAACAAAGTTGAACCTACACTTCCTGTAACATCACCACGTACATATACCTTTAAAAAAGGTGGTTTATCAACTTTCTCAAATTTTTATGATGCTGCCGTGCGTTCTGGAGCCCAATTTTACAGTACCTCTGCTAAATCACCTTCTTCTGCAGGTCGAGTTTCTTGTGTAGGCGGTAAAGCTCCTGGTTCATATATATGTACTTATACAAAATAATTAATTAAAAAATAGAGCCTTGTAAAACAAGGCTTTAAAATACATGAAAGTTCAACTCCTATGTAACACTATTTCTAACATCCATTATGAACCTTATTAAGTTTTCTTTTGTTGCTCTGATACTTTGAGCTTTGTTAAATTAAGATATAGAGTAAACATTAATTAATGCAGGGACAGCTACATGAGATTTAGAAAGAGCATCAGAATAGGTAAGGGTTCAAGGGGCAACCTAGGAAAAAAGGGAATTACTAGCATTTCTGTTGGAGGTAAAGGTTGAATTCGAAGAGAGCTTTTATGTTTCATAGCTCTCTTCGATGAATGAACTTAAGTATTCAGCATTGGTCTTTAATTTATTTATCAAACTGTTTTTTCGACTAAGAGCGTTACCGTGATTTTTTGCCTTCTGTTTTTCGATTTTCATTTCTCGTTTATTGTGCTGTATTAATTCGTTTTTTTCAGTCAGTGTATTTCCAATTTCATCCGATTTTCTTTTTTCCTTTTGATAGCACTCGTTTAAATCTTTTTTAGTCTCTGATATTAGTATTTTTTCAGCTTCAATTTCTGCTTGTTCTTGCTCTACTTCGAGCTTAGCTTGGATGCGGGCATTGTCTAGAAGCGTATGGGTCACACATTAAGAATCTTCAATGTCTGCTAGTGGAACTAAGCCGAACTTCGGCAAAGAGCGAGAAGCAGACGGTCGAGTAAACTCGTTTTTGGACATAAACTTTTTAGAAAAGCAGTACTCCAATTATCGAACGCTGCCTTTTTAGCATGATAAAGCACTCAGTATGAATCTTACTTGGTATTAAACTTATTCAAATCACATGCGATGTTTCTAGCGACCAGCTCTTATTCAAACTGCCAGTAAAGCGGAGAACCGAACGAATCAAGGTAGTAATCGATAATCGCCCGAACATTCAGCGAAGGATGACGGGCATTCGGGTAGATTGCCGCGATGTGTTGCGACTCCGTTTTTATAGACTTATCCAGCTCCGGCAGTAGTACGATTAGTTCTCCTCGCTTGAGTTGGTCTCCAATCAGCCAATCAGGAAACAGCACGATCCCCATTCCCCCGAGTGCAGCAATCAACAACGTTTCAGCATTATTGGATGACATAAGGGGCGATACTGGATAGTGCACCCATTTCTCCCCGTGCCTACGCATCAGCCAGCGGTTTGGTCCTGACGAACCGCGATAGACCAAGCATTTATGATGGATTAACTCTTCAGGTGATTCAGGTATGCCGTGTCGACGGATATAATCTGGTGATGCAGCTAGATGATAGAACTGCTGGCCAAACACACGAGCATGAAATGAGGAGTCTGTTAGCACGCCAATCCGGAAAATTACGTCAGCTGAATCCCGGTGAGGATCGATGTAATCATCGGTCAGCGTGAGATCAATGCTTAGCCTTGGATATCGTTTAGTTAGACCAGCTAACGCCGGTGCTACATGTCGCTGTCCAAAGAATACCGGTGCGTTTATGCGGACCATACCTGAAGGTTCTAGCGTTCTTTCGTTGAGTTCTCGTCGCGCCTCCTCCAAGCTGCTCGTCATAGCACGTGCATAACGGATAAAAAGGTGGCCGCTTTCCGTCGGAATGATTGCCCGAGTATTACGATAAAAGAGTTGTTGTCCGAGTGCATCTTCTATTTGATGGATAACGCGCGACACCTGAGAGGCTGATATTCCTTT
The DNA here is from genome assembly GCF_002836695.1 of Pseudoalteromonas sp. 78C3. Taxonomy (NCBI): domain Bacteria; kingdom Pseudomonadati; phylum Pseudomonadota; class Gammaproteobacteria; order Alteromonadales; family Pseudoalteromonadaceae; genus Pseudoalteromonas; species Pseudoalteromonas sp. 78C3. The sequence continues at coordinate 7,707 of NZ_PJAV01000087.1, read as the reverse complement.
CCCCCGTGCCACCACAGAGAAATTCTGTGTTTCATAAACATTTATATAAATCATCAAGGCGCGTATGTTGATGTTCTCAGGTTTACTCATTTATGCATATCCTGCAAAGGTGTTTATCTAATTGTAGCATTTTTCTCATCCATGTTAAGGCGTAACATTATCTACCTGAACCACAGGAGATTGATATGCAACTGATACTAATTTTAATTGTAATTGCCGGAGGTATGGGGCTGTCCATAGAGGCTGGATTGCTAGGACCACTAGGCGAGGAAGTCGGTGATCTCTGGGCCACCTTTAGTGTATTTGGAGTGGGCGCGGCGCTTACTTTCTTGCTGATGCTATTTTTCAGCCCGCGTAACAGCCCATCGTTCTTTGCACAGCCATCTTGGCAACTGCTTGGCGGCATACTAGGACCTATTTACGTTATTATCCTGACCGTAACAACGCCGGCAATCGGCATCGCCATGACCATGATTGGCATCCTAGCAGGTCAGGTCTTTAAGAGCCTAATAATCGATCACTTTGGCCTACTTGGTACGCCACACAGAAAAATTGACATTAAACGTATAATCGCGCTGATTTTTATCATTGTAGCGCTGGTTATGGTTGCACAAGGCTAAGGTAACTTTATGACTATTATCATGATTATTCTCACCATCATCGGTGGAGCTATGCTGAGTATTCAAGCGGCTATCAACAGCCAGCTTGGAAGTAAAGTTGGTGTATTCAAAAGCGCGTTCCTAACATTTTCGATTGGAGCGCTAGTGACGGGGTTGCTGATCTTTTTCTTCGAACCTAAACACGCCTTGACCCTGATGGACGTTCCTAAATGGCAACTGCTGGGAGCAATGTTTGGTGTGCCATATATCGTTATTATGGTACTGGCCGTTCAGCGCATTGGCGCAGCTGTTGCCACTGTCGCCGTCATTTTTGGGCAGTTGACCATGAGTATGCTGATCGATAATTTCGGTTGGCTGGGAAATGAACCAATTCCATTCTCGCCGAGCCGACTCGGAGCTATTGTTTGCTTGGGCATTGCACTATATTGCATTTACTCTAGCAGCAAGTCAAAAGCCGTACTGGCGAAAGATCCACAACCGCATGCAGCCGCTAATAAATAATTTCAGTAAGTTCTAATGAGCCTCCTCTGAAGAGTGCCAGAAATTTTCTTGGTGCTCTTCAGTTGTTATGATCTGACTCCACAAAAGTAGACACCTAAACCATTCATGTTAACTCGTTTTGGGGCATAAACGAGTTAGTACCACCGTCCGCTCATGGCACTCTCCAGCCACTCGACAACATAAAATGTTGATAATAATTGGCAAGGTATTTTACTGTGTCGGATGGCGCTTCGCTTATCCGACCTACACTGGCACATAGCCGGAGTTGATATAAAAGCCAAACGTTCAGCTAACCCAATACAAGCTGATTAAATCTGCTCTACAGAGTAAATCATTAAGTTAAAACCTCAGTAATTAGCGAGTACTCCCTTTATTTCAGTTTGAGATACCCAAGTTAGTAATACTTATTTCTGATATACTCAGTCAGCACTTTTACTCAAAAGGTAATAGTCTTCAGCTTGCAACTCAATGCAAGTTAACTCACTGCTCTTCATTATTTATTGTCAAAATTACACCTTTGTAAAATAGAGTTGGTTCATCCGAGCCAAAAACGTACAGAAAAAACACCGCCTAAGTTTATTGGCGAAGTATGATGATTCGTTGATGAACTCAAGCGTACTTACTTTATAAACAGGACTTAGCATGAGTGAATTAACTATCGGCGTTATCGGAACATCCCGCAAGACAGATGAAAGACGGTATCCTATTCACCCAGAGCACTTATTACGAATTCCCGAAAATCTTAGAAAACAAATGGTGTTTGAACAAGGCTATGGCACCGCTTTTAATGTTAGCGATGAATATATTGCAACGTTAACGGGTGGCATTGCATCTCGCAGCGAAATACTTACCCATATTGGCACTGCTATTATTGCAAAGCCTGTACTTGCTGACTTAGAAGAAATGCGCGAAGGAGGCACTATTTGGGGCTATGCCCACTGCGTTCAACAGCATGAAATAACACAAGCGGCGATAGAACGTAAACTTACCTTAATTGCTTTTGAAGATATGTATGTGTGGTCACCACAAGGAAATGCAGGGCGCCATACTTTTTATAAAAACAATGAAATGGCAGGGTATTGCGCTGTAATACATGCTTTGCAACTTAAGGGTATTGATGGTCATTATGGCGATCAACGTAAAACGATTATATTTAGTTTTGGTGCAGTGAGTAGAGGCGCAATTTACGCTCTTAAAGCGCATGGTTTTAGAGATATTACAATTTGTATTCAGCGTCCTGATCACGAAGTGCGTGAAGAAATATTAGATTGTCATTATGTTAAGGTACGAGAAGGTCTTGAAGGAGAGGCTCGCATGATGGTTGTTGAGCATGATGGGACTAATCGACCTCTTGGCGATCTAATTAGCGAAGCCGATATTATCGTTAACGGGACTTATCAAGAAACAGCTCATCCGGTTAACTTTGTAATTGAATCAGAGGCCGAGTGTTTAAAACCAAACAGCTTAATTATTGATGTTAGCTGTGATGAGGGGATGGGATTCTTTTTTGCAAAGCCGACAACGTTTAAAAACCCTTTATTTCGATATAACAACACGGATTATTATGGCGTTGATCATACACCGAGTTATTTATGGGAAAGCGCGACGCGTTCAATTTCTGCGGCGCTCATAGTTTATTTACAAACGATACTTAAAGGTGCTTTGCAGTGGCAAAAAGATGAAACAATTCGCCGTGCAATAAACATTGAGCAAGGAATAATTAAAAATACGGCTATTTTGGCATTCCAAAACCGCGAAAATATTTATCCTTATAACGTAATAACACAATGATTAAATCTATCTCTAATCTAATTTTACATTAGATTAATTAGGGGTGTGCACTTCGTCTTAATGCTAGTAATTTTAAGGCGAAGTGTTTGTTGACTGATAGTAAAACTGGAGAACTTAAATCTTAAAAGTTTTGATAAAACGAACACCCATAATTTATAAGGCTACCTGATATGCCTAACGATTCTAAAAACATACTAAATCGTGGCTTAGACTATATGCACGACCCATTTTCTAATTTTATGCGTGCTCAAACCACCTCTAGTCTGTTTCTTCTGGTATCTACAATCATTGCACTATGGTGGGCAAATTCAGCTTATTCAGCTACCTATCTGAACTTAGTGCATACGCCTATTGGAATCTCTCTAGGAAACTTTGAGCTACAAACCTCGCTTAAACACATTATTAATGATGGTTTGATGGTGATATTTTTCTTATTGCTAGGGCTTGAAATAAAACGAGAGGTACTTGCTGGAGATTTAGCTGAGCCCAAAAATAGACACATGCTCATTTTTTGCGCCATTGGCGGAATGGTCGTGCCGGCTGGTATTTATTCGCTGTTTAACTGGGGGCAAGATTCACTGATTGGTTGGGGTATACCCATGGCAACCGACACTGCGTTTGCATTAGGTGTGCTTACAATTGTAAGAAAACATATACCAACAAGCTTGTTGGCTTTTATTGTAGGTCTTGCGATTGTTGACGATGTGGGGGCAATACTCGTTATTGCCGTGTTTTATACCCAAGAAATATCGGTGATGTATTTGTCATGCGCCGTTGTTCTATTTGCTTTTTTAGTAGCCGCCAATTATGCCGGAATAAGGCAGCCGCTTTTTTACATTATTATTGGTCTTGCCACCTGGTGGATGATGTTACAGTCAGGTGTTCATCCTACTGTAGCAGGTGTTGCTATTGCTTTAACGGCTCCTGCACGCTCAATGTTGGGCTCAGGAAGATCGCTTGAAAAGGCAAAAACAACCATTACCTCTATGCAAAAAGAAATAGAGAAAGTAGATGTTCTGGCTAGCAGACAGGATCATAAACAGGTACTCGAAATTCGTGATTTAGCCGAAAATGCAGGTACACCTTTGCGTCGGTGGGAAGATGTGCTGCACCTGCCTGTCGCACTGTTTATTTTACCGCTGTTTGCTTTAGTTAATGCGGGTGTGGTTTTTAACTTTAGTTCATTTGTTGAGAGTCTCAGTGATCCCGTTGGCTTAGGTATTATTAGTGGTCTTGTTGTTGGTAAGTTTATTGGTATTTCGGGTGCGTGTTGGCTTGCTTTACGCTACAAAATAGGTTGCTTGCCTGAGGGCATTAATCTTCAGCATGTTATCGGTGCTTCACTTATCGCCGGGATTGGATTCACCATGTCTACCTTTATTGCTACGTTGGGGTTTGATGGGCAAGCCGAGCATCTTCATAACGCAAAAACATCGGTTTTAGTGGCTTCGGTTCTTTCTGCAATACTTGGGGTTTTATATATTCGAGTGGTTGCCTCAAAAAAGAGCAATAAATCAATTAATTCAACGCCATAATAGGGCGTGAAGGGGCTAATGGGTATTCAATAATGTGTACTCATTAGTTGTACTTAACCCTTTATTTATCAATTAAACCTATTGTTTAAAACACGCTATGTGTTGTAGCGAACAGACCAATTAAAATAAATACGCTAATGTCTTACTAAGGTTTTTTGGCTTTAAATTAATCTATAAGTGCATGAATTTAAATCTTAAAACTATTCCTTAAATCATTACCCCTAAATTATTACCCTTAAATTATACAGAGGAAGTTATCACCTAGATTGCGAAGCACGCTAGCGCTTTAGGCTAGGGCTTATGACAATCTAAAGTAGTAATAAGGCTCCATATTTTTGGTTTCTTAAAAAGGAGAATATTATTTCTACACAAAACGAAAATAGTCCAAATTCTAAAAGTAAAAGCGGTCCGCCAGATATCGATAAAGTGATGAGCGGTGCGTTTCAAAAGTATAAGAAGTTGCTGAGTGGAAAATTTAGCACAAGTTTAACCATAGTACTGTTTTTGGGATTGATTGCTACAGGCTATAGCGCAGTCTATACCGTTCCCAGTGATTCAGTTGCTTTGGTATTAAGGTTTGGTAAGTTTCAAGAAATTCTGCCTGCGGGCTTACATGTAAAAATCCCATTAGGTGTTGATCACGTCACAATAGTGCCTACCAAGCGGCAATTAAAGCAGGAGTTTGGTTTTTCTACTCCTGGAGCCTCCGACCCAGATCAAAATATTAATCCTGAAAATAATATTCGCGCATTTGCGCCAAAAATTTCACCTGCAACAAATCAACGCGAAGAAACCCAAATGGTAACGGGCGATTTAAACACTGCGCTGATTGAATGGGTAATTCAATATCGGATAGCCGATCCCCAAAAGTACTTATTTGAGGTGCGCGACCCGGCAGGCACTTTACGATATGTGTCTGAATCAGTTATGCGTGAAGTTGTAGGCGATAGAACTGTAGATGAAGTAATTACCATTGGCAGGCAAGGGATTGAAATTGAGGCATTACAAAAAATGCAGGCATTGGCAACCAAATATGTAATGGGGATTAGTATTGATCAGGTTCAACTAAAAAATATTAACCCACCCGTACCAGTACAAGGGTCGTTCAATGAAGTTAATCAGGCTCAACAAGAGAAAGAAAAGTTGATTAACGAAGCGCGTCGCGAATATAACCGCGTTATTCCGCTTGCTGAGGGGGAGCGCGATCAACGAATAAGAGAGGCTGACGGTTATCGCCTTAAGCGAGTTAATGAAGCTGAAGGCGACGCTCTGCGTTTTAATGCGCTGTTTGCAGAGTACCAACTGGCACCTGAGGTAACACGCAGACGAATATATATAGAAACAATGACAGATGTTATGCCAACGATAAAAAATAAAATTATTATCGATAGCGAAGCACGCGGTGTATTACCTTTACTCAATTTAACTTCACTAAAAGGACAGCAGCCATGAAATCTTATTTAATCGTTGGCAGCAGTATTTTAGCTGCACTTGTAGGGGTTACTTTGTATAGCGCTTTATATACGGTTAACGAAGTAGAGCAGGTGGTTATTACTCAGTTTGGTAAACCGGTTGGAGAGCCAATTAGAGAGGCGGGTATTCAACTCAAAATGCCTTTTGTTCAGCAAGTTAATTTTATTGATAAGCGCGTGCTGGAATGGGAAGGAACACCTTCTGATATGCCGACCAAAGATAAGCTTTATATTTCTGTAAGTCTTTATGCGCGGTGGCAGGTTACCGATCCGTTGCAGTATTTTTTACGTTTAGGTGATGAGCGAAGCGCACAGTCTAGGCTCGATGATATTTTTGGTAGTGAAACGCGTAATGCAGTAGCCACACACGAATTAATCGAAATTATTCGTACAACGAAAGGTCGCCAACCTTTGCGTGACTCGTCACTCACCGAGGCTGAAAAAGAGCAGAATATTGGTAGTTTAGTGCCTATAAGCATGGGACGTTTAGTTGTCGAGCAAGATATATTTAATGAGGCGGCAAAAAAAGTAAAAGTATTTGGTATTGAGCTTATGGATATTCGCTTTAAACGTATTAATTATAACGAAAGTGTACGCCCTAAAATCTATGAACGTATGATCAGCGAACGTCGTCAAATAGCAGAACGCTTTTTGTCAGAAGGAAAAGGCGAAGCTGCCCGTATACAAGGTAACAGAGAGCGAGACTTAGATAAAATTCAATCTGAAGCCTACCGAGCAGTAACAGAAATTAGAGGTAAAGCTGATGCTAAAGCAGCCGCTATTTACGCCTCAGCCTATAACAAAAATGATCAAGCAGTCGCATTTTATGCATTCACCCGTTCGTTGCAGGCGCTTGAACTTGCCCTTAGCCAAAACACAACATTGGTATTATCGACCGACAGTGAGCTATTTCAGTATTTACAACACACTCAGGCGAGTGAGCCTAATCCTAAAAATTAGCATGCTTCATATTTAAATATTGTATAGATATCATCAAACTTAGGAGCAATAAATGCAAATTGAAACAATTAGAGATGTACTCAATTGGACCGTTTTATTTCACAAAAACTTAAAAGATAGCCTAAACCAGAGCTCTAAACAAAATAAGGATGAGGGAGCACGAATGATGCTTCGCTACCTATCTGAGCATGAGGAGAGTTTAGAGAATATTGTACAAGGATTTGAAAATACGGCAGACGTAAAAGCGCTAAACACCTGGTGTTTTGATTACATCGAAAAGCACTCAATTATTGAGCGCGTTGATTGCAACTCACTCTTTGAAGAGCTAGATATCTCGGACATTATGGAGAAAATAGTAAACCATCATGAACAAGTTATTGAGTTATACATTCATATATATTCTCGTGTAGATATCGAAAGCGCAAAAACGTTGCTTGATACAATAAAAGATATTGAAGAAAATGAGATAAAAAGAATTGTGCAATCGGCTAACCGGTTTTCAGATATGTAATCGACTGATTGAACTGGCAATATTAGTGTATTACTAAGGTGTCAGTTCAATCAAATGTATGTGATATCAATTTATATCAAGGATCTTTTCTTTTAATCGAGTTAAGTAAAATGGTTTGGTGTGCTCAATATATCCGGACAGTCAATTCTAGTTTATTCAGTTATACCAATCTGCTTATATACGGGGTCTATTTAGCAACGTTATAGAGTGATTTAATTTGTTTTAATTGCTCAAATATTTATGCAGGTTGGTATTAAAATGAGAAGCAGATGATATGGCATGTCTGTGAATCTACTTACTTTTCATTAGATTATTCC
>NZ_PJAV01000086.1:0-12525 GCF_002836695.1 Pseudoalteromonas sp. 78C3 | reverse complement strand
AAATTGCACTTGTGAGCATAAGCTCATCTGCTGAGCATAATCACAGAATGAATTTAGAAGGTCAACGCTTTTTTATTACAAAACGTTTACAAAAAATCGAATTTTTATGTAAATATTTTTGAATCAATAAGTTAAGTAGCAAATTTGTTACATCAAACTTTGAGGAAATAAAGTGTATGATTAAGGGATTTATTGTAGATACGTCATTATTGTTCAATACAATTAATGAAAATATAAGTTAGTAAAAGATATGAAAGCAGGTAATCCTTTAAAAATAGGTTGTTGGGCAAACCTATAAACAGTTTATTTATTAGTGTTTTTTACGTAACGTTCTTGAGCTTATGATGGGGTTAGCTTAGTATTAAAGCACTTAGATGTATTCAAAATAGAAGTAACCTACATATGGAATTTGTTCGCCCGCTAGAGCCCATCCTCATTATTGATGACGTTAAGGAAATTCGTGATTATCTAAACCAAATTTTAACTGACTTAGGGTTTGAAGATATATTAGAAAGCGCTGATTTTAGCTCTGCTAAACCTATTATGAACAATAAACCGCCAGGCGTTATATTTGTAGATGTAGATTTACCTGACTCTAACGGTGCAGATATTTTGGAATACATCAATAGTGCTTACCCGCACACTCATGTTGTTATGTGCTCGGGCCACAATAGTCTCGAAAACGTACAAAACACGTGGGAAATGGGCGCTAAAGGCTTTATTGCAAAACCTTTCAACACAAAAAAAGTAGACACTGTAATGAAGCGTCTTGAAATAATAGAATAATAATAAGGTTAGCATGCATAGTACTGTTACTGCGATTATAGAAGATCTTTCGAGTGTTATATTTGGTAAACAACAACAAATAAAACTGGCACTTACATGCTTATTTAGCGAAGGGCATTTACTCATTGAAGATTTGCCTGGTATGGGAAAAACCACTCTTTCTCATGCATTGTCAGCTGTGTTAGGTTTATCGTATCAGCGTATTCAATTTACCAGTGATCTTCTGCCTGCTGATATTCTGGGTACTAATATATTTAACTCTACCGAGCACAGTTTTACGTTTCATAAAGGCCCTATTTTTAGCCAAGTTGTTTTAGCTGATGAAATAAACCGCGCAGGGCCCAAAACACAAAGTGCGTTGCTTGAAGCAATGGAAGAGCAACAAGTAACAGTTGATGGAAAAAAATATACGCTGCCAAATCCATTTTTTGTGATAGCAACACAAAACCCGCTTTACCAATCAGGTACCTACCCGTTACCTGAGTCGCAATTAGACCGTTTTTTAATGCGTATTAGCTTAGGTTTTCCACCTAAAGAAGCCGAAAAACGCTTAATTTTGAATATGCAAAAACGAGATTACAGTCAGTTACCTAAGCGTATTAACCAACAAGAGTTAGCAGCAATTCAAACCCAGATAAGCCAAATTACTTTAAGTAGCCCGGTTATTGACTACATTATAGAGCTTGTTAATTACACACGCACAAGCAACGCTTTTGCATCTTCGTTATCACCGCGTGCCAGTATGGCTCTTGCTAAAGCGGCTAGGTCGTGGGCCTTTATTGATGGTCGTGATTTTGTAATGCCAGAAGATGTTCAAGCCGTATTTGCAAGTGTGTGTCAGCATCGTTTAGGTTTGCATAATGAGTCAGGTGAAGCGCAAGTAAACGATATTTTAAAAAACGTATTAGTTCCGGTATAAACTTTTATGCCAAAAAAAACAGCTAAGCGCCCTTCTTTCTTTAAATCATTTAAGCAAAGTTTATTTAATAAGTTATTAAAAAATAAGCATTTAAAAAACTCAATTACACTTGAACACAGAACAATTTATGTATTGCCATCATCCCTTGGTTGGTACTTTGTAATTGTGGCTATTTTAAACTTTGTAATGGGCATTAATTATCAAAATAATTTAATTTTAATAATGTCTTATCTTATGTTTGTGGTTATGATTATTGCTGTATTAATGGGCTACAGTAACGCTAAAGGCTTAACAGTTAAATTTAAAGATGCATTTAACAGCTACGCTCCTCAAAAAACGAGTATTGTATTTGAATTACAAAGCCCTACAGTTACCCAATCTATTAATTTAACATATCAAGGTAGTGAGCAAACTCACAAACATACTGGCCAAGTTGATAGTAAGACTCAGTTACTTACACTCAACTTACCCTACAGCTCACGCGGTAAATACACAGTGCAACGTATTAAAATAGCGAGTAACTATCCATTTGGTTTAATAACTGTTTGGAGCTACATTCAATTACAAACAGGTGTTTTTGTATACCCGTCGCTTGAACAAGTACACAGTGATGCGCATATTTCTATGCTTGATGAGCAAGCCGATAAAGGTATTTCTACACAATCGGGCAGCGAAGAGTTTGAGTCGTTAATCCCACACTTACCGGAAATGGGCTTGCAAAGAGTGTCGTGGAAGCATTACGCAAAAACACAGCAATTGTTAGTTAAAGAGTTTGTAGACTTTAAAATAGCGAATGCGCTCTTCGATTTTACGTTAATGAATGGAGATACAGAGCAGCGCTTAAGTCAGTTATGCTTTTTAGTGTGTGAAGCAACCGAGAAAAACACCCCTTTTATGTTAAAGCTACCGAGTAAAACGATAAACACAAATACCGGACAGCATCATAAGCAGCAATGTTTAGCGTTATTATGCTCATATAATGGTGGTGTTTAATGAGCATAATTAAAAACGAAAAAGTAATAAATTTTTCACTGTCTTTTATATATGCCTGTTTGATTGTATTTTTTATAGCGCATTTACCCCTTGTTTTTGTTGGTGTACTTGCACTTATTTGTGCATGGAACTTTTACATAACGCTGAGTAATAAACCAAAGCCAAATGCTTGGCTGGCAAACATACTCGCAGGTGTGTCACTAGTTTTAATGCTCTACACCATAGGCATGTCGGATACGGTTATTTTATTTGTGGCCATGCTGCTACTTGCTAGTTTATTTAAGCTGCTGCAGGCTAAAACCAAAAAACACTATCATGTAATTACAACGCTTACATTTTTTTCACTCTCATCTGTGTATTTATTCAACCAAAGCATTTTAACGACTTTAACTGTAAGTGGTTTATACATATTAAACTTTGCAGTACTTGGCTTACTCGAATCCAAACATAATTTAAAAATAGCCTCTAAGCAAAGTGGTAAATTGCTACTTTTAGCGCTTCCTTTAGCTATATTTTTACTGCTTTTTTTACCAAAAATGCCCGCATTTTGGCAGCTTCCTGGACCTAAACTTGCAAAAACAGGGCTTTCTGAACAAGTCGATCCATTCGATATTGCAAAGCTTTCAAATTCTGACGAGCTTGTGTTTAGAGCTAAATTTAATGAAGAAAAACCTGTAGCGCCTTATTATTGGCGAGCAATCGTTCATGATGAGTTTAATGGCAATGCGTGGCTTACGTCTGACTTTTTAAAATATAATAATGTAAAAACAAATACCGAGAGCGAAAATGATAAGCAACTTATTGCAAGCTACTCAGTTATTACTGAGCCTGCAACACAAAAATGGCTCTATGGTTTAGCGTATTCCAGTAGTAATTCACAAAATGTTGAAGGCAATTCGCTAGGCTTATTGCGTAAAAAAAGTCGCCAAGCTAAAAACTTACAATACGATGTAAATAGCTTTAACTTCACAGCTTTACCGCTTGGCGAATTTGAAGAAAAACGCTACAAATACCTCGCTTATAAAAAGAATGTAAAAACATCATCACTTGCTAAAAACTTAAAGCAAAATACATACTCTGACCGCGATTTTTACAATAGCTTATTACAATACTTTGCAGGTACGGGATTTACTTATACGTTAACACCCACTCCTATGAGCGGTGATAATACAATTGATCAATTTTTATTTGAAAACCAACGTGGATTTTGTGGTCATTATGCAAGCGCCGCTGCGTACATTTTTAGAACCGCAGGTATACCCGCTCGATTAGTAAGTGGTTATTTAGGCGGTGAATTAAACCAAGATAATAATACGCTAACAGTTCGCCAGTACGACGCACATGCATGGGTAGAAGTATATTTACAAAACGAAGGTTGGGTTATTTTTGATGCAACCGCTGTTGTAGCACCGGAGCGTTTAAATGGCTCACTTTCGCAAAACGAAGAGCTGAATGACGAATTTAAAAGTAATCTTGATTTTGGTTTAGTGAGTTTAAGTAATTTCCCCGCTATTAATTGGTTAAGGTTGGAACTTGAAAATCTCGATTATCAATGGTCTAGCTGGGTACTTGGTTTTGACGAAGAAAAACAAAATGATTTTTTAAAATCAATTTTTGGTAGTAAAAACATTTGGCTTGTACCATTAATGGTTTTATTAACAGCTGGTTTTTGTTTTGTAGGTTATTTTGTTTTTTTAAACTTACCAAAACGCCCGGCTAAATTAGCGCCTATGGTTAAAGAATTTTATGAAGTAAAAGCATGGGCGAAAAAACAAAAAATAAATACACCCGATAATTTAACACCGAGTCAGCAGTTACATTTTTTTGCTGAGCAACTTCCTCATTCTGCACAATCTATAAACACATTTAGTCAGTTATTTAACCAAGTACGCTATGGTAAAAAACCTTTTACGAAAGAGCGTAAAACTCAGGCTAAAGATCTGATAAAATTAATTAAAATTTCCAAATAGAGAATACTATGAATGCTGTTGTTATAGGCGTTATTTTAATGCTCGGGCTATCTCTGGCTCGCGTTAACGTCATTGTTGCCATGATCGTAAGTGCTTTAGTTGCTGGTTTAACTGCAGGCTTGGGTATAAAAGAAAGTGTTGATGCATTTAATTCTGGCCTTTCTGCCGGAGCTGAAATTGCGCTAAGTTATGCCATGCTTGGTGCGTTTGCCGTTGCTATTTCTAAGTCGGGTTTAACACGCATTCTCGCTGATAAGTTACTTGCTAAAGTAAATGCTAAAGGTAGCGGGAATGAAACATTTTTAAGTTACTTCATTTTATTAATTATTTTAGGTTGTGCGATTTCTTCGCAAAACTTAGTACCTGTACACATAGCGTTTATTCCTATTTTAATCCCGCCGTTACTCGTTGTTTTTAATCAGCTAAGGTTAGACAGGCGTGCTATAGCGTGTATTTTAACATTTGGATTAGCAACCTCTTATATGGTGCTGCCTTATGGCTTTGGGGGTATTTACTTATATTCTATTTTGCATAAAAACCTGGTCGATAACGGCTTAGATATTGTAAATACACAAGTCCCTATGGCGATGATTATTCCTGCATTAGGCATGTTTATAGGATTACTTATTGCGGTATTTATTACCTACAAAAAACGCCGCGAATACACCGAGCTCCCATTAACAACTCAGAGTAAATCGGCCGAGGTAGAAAACCCTAAAAAAGTAATGATTGTAGGGCTATGTGCGGTACTTGCCTCACTTGTTGCACAAAACCTAAGTGGCTCAATGATTTTAGGGGGTTTAGTAGGTGTAATGATATTTAGTGTATTTGGTGTAGTTAAGTGGGAAGAAAACGGCGACGTATTTAGTAAAGGCGTTGCGATGATGGCGATGATTGGTTTTATTATGATATCGGCACAAGGCTTTGCATCAGTTATGCAGGCCACTGGCGACGTTGCGAGCTTAGTACACAGCACAGCGGCACTTTTTGATGGTAATAAACCTTTGGCCGCCGGTGTTATTTTGTTAGTCGGGTTATTAATTACAATGGGAATTGGTAGCTCGTTTTCAACAGTGCCTATTATTGCAACTTTGTTTGTACCTCTATGTTTAGACCTTGGCTTTTCTGTTATGGCTACCGCTGCACTTGTTGGTACTGCGGGCGCTTTAGGTGATGCAGGCTCCCCTGCTTCAGACTCAACGCTTGGCCCAACATCAGGTTTAAATGCAGATGGCCAGCACGACCATATTAGAGACTCTGTTATTCCAACGTTTATTCACTTTAACATTCCACTGCTGATATTTGGCTGGATTGCAGCAATGGTGCTTTAAAAAGTTTTCATTTAAGTATTAGTAAATTTAATTAAAAGCTAAATATAACCAAAAAGGTATGTTTAAAGCATGCCTTTTTTGCTTCTAACAACTCTTAACCCTATCAATTGGACCCCTATTTTGATTACCTTATTAGTAAATATTAATTGAGCTGTTGAGATTGCATTTAATAAATATTTAGTATGATGTGTTCTTTATGGGTTTTTATATAAGCACCAACTAAGGTGCTCATATAACTTTACTCTATCTTGTATTTAAAGCTTTAATTAGTCAAAACCATAAATCATTTTATCGCATACTACCGGTGTTGGTCTGTGATTATCATCGACTGCAACAAACGTAAAGCTACCACTAATAGCAGAGTGCTTATCATCTCTGTGCATAGTTTCTAATAGTATATCTACATCAACTTTTAAGCTGGTGTTACCTACATGGACTACTTTAGCAATTAACTCTGCAAAAGTACCTGCTGGTATCGCTTCTTTAAAATCAACTCTATCGGAAGATATGGTAACCAAAGGTTTACGACAAAAACGCGTAGCAGCTATAAATGCCACTTCATCCATCCACGCCAGTGCATCACCACCAAATAAAGTATTGTGATGATTGGTACGCCCTGGAAACACAGTTTTAGTTACCGATGTGGTTGAGTCTTCAATACGCTGAGCAATTATTGCATCGCGATTTACTTCAGTCATAATCTCTACTTTTTGTTTGCTAATGTATCTTGCATTAGTAATGCAGGATCAAGGCGTTCGCCTTTCCAGTTAAAACGCCAATCTAGGTGAGGACCCGTTACACGCCCTGTTGCACCAATTTCAGCCACTTTGTTACCTTGCTTAATTTTGTCACCCACTTTTACATCAAGCTTACTTAAATGAATGTAAGTTGAGGTAATACCATGGCCATGATCAATAATTAATGTACCGCCTGAGTAGTATAAATCAGGTTCAGAAAATACCACGGTACCACTAATTGGCGCGTAAACAGGAGAACCTGTTTTATTAGCGATGTCTAAGCCAAAGTGCGGACGACGAGGCTCGCCATTAAAATAGCGCTGACTACCATAAACACCCGATATACGCCCTTCTGCAGGCTTTAACACAGGGTCTAAAAAGTACAGTAAATCAGAGTCAACTTCTCTCGCTTTACGAACAGCAACTGCTTCGCGGCTTATACGTGCACTGACTTCTTTTGCCGGTGAAACATACTTCTTAGCCACGCCGGTAATTTTATCAATTTCATATTCACGCTTAGTTATAGCTAGCGGCTGAGAATGCGATTTACCCGTGTTATCTACCCATTTTAAAGTATGAGTCGTTTCAGCGTCACGCCCAAAACCAAATACAAAGTCACCATTTGGCGAAAGTTTTAAGCTTTTGCCATCTAAGCTTACTGATTTAGCGTTTTCTAGCTTACCTGTAACTAAACCGCCTTGTGTTAAATGCCCTTTTAACTCAAGCGCCATAGCACTAAAGCTAGCAGAGGCAACAAGCGCTGTTGCTAAAAGTGTTTTAAACATAACTAATCGATCCTTTTCCAACACCTTCATAAGCAGTCACTTTCACTGCTTTTTCTGGATATTGAGCTTTAATTTGGCCAGCTACATGTTCAGCAATACATTCTACCGTGGTGTCTACTGGTAAAATGTCGCAACGGGATTCGCTAATCGCCATTTCAAAATAGCCTTGTGCCGACGTATAAGCAAAACATACATCACCCGCTTTGGCTGTTATGTGTTTTAAATCAGGTGCGTTAATTTGATCTTCACTGGTGGCTAAGTAAATATCTTCCCACTTTTGAGACCATTCTTTTTGCAAGCGCGGCATAGAGATGCCATCTAGGCTAATACCAATTTGAGAACGATGCCCATGAATAATACGTTGGCAATTACCGTCATGCTTTTTAAGGCCATGGCTGTAATGATAGTAAAAGCTTTGGCTGTGCTCAGGCTTAAGAGACAGCTCAATTTTTTCAATGTTATCTGGTAGCTTCGGTAAAATAGTCGCAATTAAAAATTCAGTAACCGATTCAACCGTTACTTCGTCTGCGTTAATCATGCAATAAGCTTGATGAGGAGCACTCATAGCTAAGTGGTTGTTTTCACCAAATGTACAGTCGAGTGTTTTATGCTCGTCAAATTCAGATACAGTGCCATTAAGCCCTGTAGGAATTGCTAATCGGTGATCAATACACTCATCTATAATGCCTTTAATTTGCTTTTTAACTAAACCAAAGTCTAAAACCATAGACTCTTCGTTAAGTTTACCGTGCAAAGTTAAATCAACAATCCAGCTCTCGCCAACGGCGCCGCGTTTGTTACATAAGTAAGAAAAATCAATCACAGTTAGTGAGTTAACAAAAAGGATCATAAACTTCCTTTAGACTGGTTATAAGACAGCGCTAATTATAATGATTTCTGATTGTAATTGCGCGGTTTTATAGTGCAAAAACCAATCGCGCTGATTGATTGGTGATTTTATGTGCAATATTTTGATTTTTTAACTGCTCCGAGTTGTTTAGCGTACAAGTGTACGCTAAAGTACTTGGCAATTTCTAAGCGAAGATAAGTGTTATGGAACCTAAAAATAGCTTTACAAAAGAAGATTTGATCCTGTGTGGTCAAGGTGAAATGTTTGGTGAAGGCAACTGCCGTTTACCAAGTGACAACATGTTAATGATGGACCGCATTACCTCTATTACTGCTGATGGCGGAATTCATGGTAAAGGCGAAATTGTTGCTGAGCTTGATATTGACCCTAGCCTGTGGTTTTTCGATTGCCATTTTAAAGGCGACCCAGTAATGCCAGGTTGTTTAGGATTAGATGCTATGTGGCAACTAGTTGGCTTTTACTTAGGTTGGTCTGGTGGCCCTGGTCTTGGTCGTGCGCTAGGTGTGGGTGAAGTTAAATTTACTGGTCAAATTTTACCGACTAATAAAAAAGTAACTTACCGCCTTGTAATGAAACGTTTAATTAAACGTAAATTGTTTATGGGCGTTGCCGATGGCACTGTAGAAGTTGATGGTCGAGTAATCTACGAAGCAAAAGATTTAAAAGTGGGCTTATTTCAAGACACTAGCGCGTTTTAATTGCTTAAACTAAATTCTGTTTAGAGTTTAGTTTAAAAGTTAACGCACAAACAAAAAGGCCTCCAACGTGGAGGCCTTTTTGCTTAAATTCGATTATTGATTTTAGGTTTTGTACATGTTGCGATTTTCAATCGCCTCACGCCAACCTCCTAACCACTCTGATTTTGGATCTACTTGTTGATAAGGGCATAGCTCTTTTGAGCGACCTGCTAAACCTGCTTTAAAACCTTGAGAATGAGCTCTTTCTAAACGATCTCTTTTCTGTCTCTTCATCGGTAATATCCTCACCTTTTTATTTATATATTGTGTAGCATTAGTGAAATCTACATTTAATGAATAGTTAATAAAAATGTAAAATTCAAATTGTAAAAGCAATTAAATTGTTTGACTTTAACTAAGCTGCTGATGCAAAAATGAATTAACATTTAAAAAAGTAAGTGGTCATACAACATTTAATTTGACCGGTTCGTAATAACAAATTGGCGATTTAATAATCGCTAAAAAGCACTTGTGTGCTTTAATTGTGACCGACTAATATTGACTAAGTTCCAAACAAAAATGTAATCGTGACACTTTTATTTCATTAATCTTAAATTAGTAGCCCGCCCCTAAATTTGAACTATTTTTAAACAATTTAAATTTATACTTGATTATTTAAAGTCGATCGGTCTAATATGAGTTCATGAACAAAAACACATCAACACCAATACGCCGTGGTCGCCCACCTAAAATAGCCAGAGAAAACGCCGATACAAAAGCGTTACTTATTCGCACGGGCCTAGAAACCCTAACTGAATTTGGTTTTAGCGCCACGGGGCTCGATACTATTTTAAAAAAAGCAGCTGTACCTAAAGGCTCTTTTTATCATTACTTTAAAAGTAAAGAAGCCTACGGTATTGCGTTAGTTGATGCATACGACAGCTATTTTATTGCCAAGCTTACCCATTACCTACAGCAAGAAGATGTTCCCCCACTTGAGCGAATCGTTAATTTTACTCAAAGCGCAATTAAAGGGATGAAAAAATACGATTACAAACGTGGCTGTTTAGTCGGTAACTTAAATCAAGAGCTTAACCATTTAAGTGATGAGTTTAAAACCAGATTAATGCAAAGCTACACCGCTTGGCAAAACCATGTAGAGGTTTGCTTAAACCAAGCTAAGCAACAAGGCACTATTGCAAGCCATGTAAATACAAAATTGATGAGTGAGTACTTTTGGATTGGCTGGGAAGGTGCTGTTATGCGCGCTAAGCTCACTAAATCAAATACCCCACTTACTTTGTATACAGAAATGTTTCTACGCGCATTATTAACCTAGTGCATTTTTATTTACCAATTAAAAGACGATCGGTCTAAAAGGATATCCCATGAGTAACCCAATTAAAGCCATTGTTATTAATAAAGAAGATAATAACTATAGCGCTTCATTATCAACTATCGAAAATAGTGATTTACCAAACGAAAATGTATCAATCGACGTGCTATACAGCACACTTAACTATAAAGATGGTTTAGCAATTACGGGTATAGGCCCCGTTGTACGTAGTTTTCCTATGGTGCCAGGTATTGATTTAGTGGGTACTGTTACAAATTCCACCAGCGATGAATTTAAAAACGGCGATAACGTAATATTAAATGGCTTTGGTGTAGGCGAAAAACATTGGGGCGGACTTGCTCAAAAAGCGGCACTTAATAGCGATTGGCTAATCCCCTTGCCTGCAGGTATTTCACCAAAACAAGCAATGCAAATAGGCACTGCGGGTTATACCGCCATGCTAAGTGTTATAGCACTTCAAAAACAAGGTATTACGCCTGAATCTGGCGAGATACTTGTAACTGGTGCTAATGGTGGCGTAGGCAGCTTTGCTATTTATTTATTAAATCAACTTGGGTTTAATGTAACAGCAGCAACGGGCCGATTAGATCAAAGTGAGTACTTAATAGAGTTAGGCGCTAAACACGTAATTGACAGAAATGAGCTATCAAACCCAGGCAAGCCTCTGCAAAAAGAGCGCTTTGCAGGGGCAATAGACTCTGTAGGTAGCCATACACTGGCAAATATATGTGCATCATTAAAATATGGAGGTGTAGTAACCGCCTGTGGACTTGCACAAGGTATGGATTTACCAGGGTCTGTTGCGCCATTCATATTACGTGGCATATCGTTAATGGGGATTGATAGCGTAATGCGCCCTAAAGCCGACAGAATTGAAGCATGGGATCGTTTAGCTAAATTAGTAAGCGCTGATTATTTAGATAAAATTTCGACAGAAATATCACTCGAACACGTAATCGATAACGCAGAGCAACTTATGGAAGGTAAAATTCGTGGTCGTGTTGTAGTTAATTGCCAAAGTTAAGCTATTTACTCTGTTAAAGCCTCGTTATTAAATTTATAATGCAATTTGTATTTTAATAACGAGGCAACACCTATGAGCAACCAAGAACTTTTCAGTAATAACCCACTGCAAGGCGTAAAATTAGAACAAGTGGTTGAAGAGCTGGTTGAACAATACGGGTGGGAACTCCTACACGCTTATTTACAACTTAACTGCTTTAAAAATAATCCTGATGTTAAGTCTGCGGTTAAATTTTTACGTAAAACACAATGGGCACAAGAAAAAGTAGATAACTTTTACCTTTATCGTCTTAAAAACTTACCTAAGCCTGATGATGTTCAATACGAATTACCGCCACGAGATCGTGTGATCCCAGCTGATCATAAACCGGGGGAGCCGTGTGAACTTAGTTTTGTTGATGCTAAACGTATTGTAGAGAAAAAAGAATCTAAGCAACGTGCTCGCGATCGTAAGCAGCGTTCTAATTCGAGTAACCCTTGGGGTAACTAAAAACTTACTAATTTAAGGTTGAAGAGCTGTTTATAAATAGCTCTTCGACTATTTTCTCATTAACTTCAATTATATCCGCGTTACATAGCCAATAAATAACAATTAGTACCCTCGGTTTTTCCAAAAATCTGTTTCAGTGCGCTCTGCCTCTAATGCCACATTAAAAGTTTTATCAGCAATGATTTTTCCATTTAATTCAATCGTCATTCGCCAATCACCCAATTTATTTTCTATTGGCAGCCAAAGTGTATCGCCTAAATAAAAGTTCCAATCACTGTTTTTAACGTATACATCGCCTTCAAAAGGGTCCATTACATCACCGTCACTGTCTGGAATATCAGGATGGTAAATACAATAATGAAGCTTTTCGCCTTTACCTTTTTTGATATTTACGATTAAGCCAAACTCAATATCGACCTCAGCTATTACATTTGTTGTAAATTGCTCTATTTGTGGCAACGTTTTACTTTCACTATCCCACTTAGAGTAAATACCGTGGCTTTGAAGCGTCACTACAGGTTTTATTTTAGCCATTTAGGTAGCCTTTTATATTAGCTATTTTGGCATTAGTTTAACTTTTTGAAAT
>NZ_PJAV01000085.1:0-12639 GCF_002836695.1 Pseudoalteromonas sp. 78C3 | reverse complement strand
CATTGAATTAATTCAACATCTCTTAAATTAAAAACCAGGCATAAAAAAACCCAACCGAAGTTGGGTTTTTCAAACAAATGCTAAAAAGTTAAATTACTTCTTTTTAACTGCTTTTTTGTTTGGTAAGTCAGTGATCGAACCTTCAAAAATTTCAGCTGCAAGGCCGATTGATTCATTCAATGTAGGGTGAGCATGAATAGTAAGCGCTAAGTCTTCACCATCAGCACCCATTTCAATACCTAAACCGATTTCGCCAAGCATTTCGCCCGCGTTAATACCGATCATAGCACCACCGATTATACGGCCACTTTCTTTATCAAAAATAAGTTTAGTAGAACCTTCAGTACGAGATGATGCAATAGCACGGCCAGATGCTGCCCACGGGAATACCGCAGTTTCAATTTTTAGGCCTTGCTCTTTTGCTTCTTTCTCAGTAACACCTACCCAAGCGATTTCTGGGTCAGTATACGCAATCGAAGGAATACATTTAGGGTCGAAGAAATGCTTCTGACCAGAAATAACTTCTGCAGCAACATGACCTTCATGAACCGCTTTATGCGCAAGCATAGGCTGGCCAACTAAGTCACCAATTGCAAAAATATGGCTTACGTTAGTACGTAACTGCTTATCAACATTAATAAAGCCACGCTCATCAACGTTTACGCCCGCTTTTTCAGCATCAAGTAAGTTACCGTTTGGAGTACGGCCAACTGCAACAAGCACTTTGTCGTAACGTACAGGTTCTGCTGGTGCGTTTTTACCTTCAAACGTTACGTATAAGCCATCTTTTTTAGCTTCAACACCAACAACTTTAGTTGAAAGCATTACGTTGAATTTTTTGCTTACGTATTTTTGGTAAATTTTGATAATGTCTTTATCAGCTGCTGGAACTAATTGGTCAGCAAATTCTACAACATCAATTGCAGAACCTAGTGCACGGTAAACCGTACCCATTTCAAGACCGATAATACCACCACCAAGTACAAGTAGTTTTTCTGGTACATCTTTAAGCTCTAGCGCGCCAGTTGAATCAATTACACGGTCATCTTGTGGGATGAAAGGTAAGTTAACTGGTTTAGAACCTGCTGCAATAATCGCGTTATCAAACGTGATAGTTGTAGAGTCTTTCTCGCCTTCAACTACTAAAGTATTGCTGCCAGTGAATTTGCCGTAACCAGATACAACTTTCACTTTACGCATTTTAGCCATGCCCTCTAGTCCACCAGTTAACTGGCCAACTACAGAATCTTTCCAAGTACGAACTTGGTCAAGATCGATCTTTGGTGCGCCAAAAGTAACACCATGAGATGACATTTCAGCTGCATCATCAATCACTTTAGCTACGTGTAAAAGTGCTTTTGAAGGAATACAACCAACATTAAGACATACGCCGCCTAATGTTTCACGAGATTCTACCAATGTAACTTCTAAGCCCAAGTCAGCAGCGCGGAATGCCGCAGAGTAACCACCAGGACCACCGCCTAGTACAACAACTTGAGTTTTTAATTCGTTGCTCATGCTATTACCTTAATTGTTTGAACGGGACACTGCCCTAAAGTTTAACTGCCATGTTTCTGCAAGGCAGAAAGTGAGAGCAGCTCACAAATTTGTGCAAAGATTGTATCATTGCAAATGGTAAAAATCCCAGCTAAAAACAACTGGCTGGGATTTGATTCTATTCATTGTCCAGCGATTACATCACCAATTGGCGAATATCGCTCATGTAACTTGCAAGAGTCACAGTAAAGCGTGCAGCAAGTGCTCCGTCAATAACCCTATGGTCGTATGACATAGACAGCGGAACCATTAGTTTTGGTTCAAACTCTTTGCCATTCCATTTAGGTTTCATTTCAGATTTAGACACACCTAAAATAGCCACTTCTGGTGCATTAACAATCGGCGTAAATGCCGTACCGCCAATACCGCCAAGGCTAGAAATAGTAAAACAACCACCTTGCATATCAGACGATGTAAGCTTACCGTCACGTGCTTTAACAGATACTTCCATTAATTCGCGTGATAGTTCAATAATGCCTTTTTTATCAACATCTTTAAACACTGGTACAACTAAACCGTTTGGCGTATCAACTGCAACACCAATGTTAATGTACTTTTTAAGAATTAAGCTTTCGCCGTCTGCAGAAAGCGATGAGTTGAATTTTGGAAATTCAGCAAGTGCTTTTGCAGCTGCTTTCATTACAAACACAAGTGGCGTAATTTTAACACCCAGCTTTTTCTTCTCGCTAAGCACATTTTGCTCTTTACGGAATACTTCAAGGCTTGTGATATCAGCTTCGTCAAACTGTGTAACATGTGGGATTTGTACCCAGTTACGGTGTAAGTTTTTGCCTGATAGCTTTTGAATACGAGACAGCTTTTGCTCTTCAATTTCGCCAAACTTAGTAAAATCAACTTTAGGCCATGGAATAAGACCAAGCTCGCTACCACCAGCGCTACTACCTGCTGACAATTGACCAGACTCAACTTGCTTAACTAAGTTTTTAACGTAGTTTTGCACGTCTTCTTTAACTATACGGGCTTTGCGACCAGTGCCTTTAACGTTAGCTAGGTTAATACCAAACTCACGCGCTAAACGGCGAACAACAGGTGATGCATGAGCATACGCGCTGTTTTCTGTGAAGCTTTCATTACTTGCTTTTGCTGGTGCCGCTTGAGCCGGTGCCGACTCAGTTTTAGCCGCTGCTGCAGGTGCTGATTTTTCAGCGGGTGCAGATGCTGCTACTGGCGCGCTGCCTGCAACTTCAAATACAAAAATTAATGAGCCTGTCGATACTTTATCGCCTGCGGCTACTTTAATTTCTTTAACTGTACCTGCAAATGGAGCTGGTACTTCCATTGCAGCTTTGTCGCCTTCAACGTTTAAGATTGATTGATCTTCTTCAACCGTATCGCCAACTGCAACCATAATTTCAGTTACTTCAACTTCATCGCCACCAATATCAGGTACATTAACTTCTTTAGTACTTGGTGCTGCATTTGCTGTTGAGCTAGCTGCTGGCGCTTCTACAGGAGCCGACTCTTTAGCCGGTGCTGCAGATTCACTTCCTGCTACTTCAAAAACAAACACTAATGAGCCTGTTTTAACTGTATCGCCAGCGGCGACTTTAATTTCTTTAACTATACCGGCAAATGGAGCGGGTACTTCCATTGCTGCCTTGTCGCCTTCAACGTTTAAGATAGATTGCTCTTCTGAAACAGTGTCGCCAACAGCAACCATGATTTCAGTTACTTCAACTTCATCATCGCCAATATCTGGTACGGTTACTTCTTTAGTTGAAGAACCTGTAGAAGCAGCAGGTGCTGCCTCTTCAGATTTAGCTGGAGCAGCGGCTGATGCTTTTTCTTCACCAGTGCTTTCACTCTCGCCTTCAAACAAAAATACTAAAGAGCCAGTTGTAACGGTGTCGCCAACGTTTACTTTAATCTCTTTCACTGTACCCGCTTGCGAAGCAGGTATTTCCATTGATGCTTTGTCGCCTTCAACATTTAATAATGATTGGTCAACATCTACTTTGTCGCCAACGCTTACTAATATTTCGGTTACTTCTACTTCATCGTCACCAATATCTGGTACTTTAATTTCAATACTCATTGCAAACCTCTTATGCGTACAGTGGGTTAAGTTTGTTAGTGTCGATGTTGAACTTTTTAAGTGCTTCAACAACTACTGACTTCTCAACTTCACCGCGTTTAGCAAGTTCAGATAACGTAGCAACAACAACGTAGCCCGCGTTAACTTCAAAGTGACGACGTAGGTTTTCACGGCTATCAGAACGACCGTAACCATCTGTACCTAGCACTTTGTAGTTGCTGCTTGGAATAAATGAACGCGCTTGTTCTGCGTAGTTTTTCATGTAATCCGTTGCTGCAACAGTCACAGAGTCGTTTAATACGCTTGTGATGAATGCTGTTTTTTGCTCGCTTTCAGGGTTAAGCATGTTGAAACGTTCAACATCTTGACCTTCACGCGTTAATTCGTTGAAAGACGTTACAGAGAACACGTCAGACGCAATGCCATACTCTTCGCTTAGAATCGTAGCGGCTTTACGTACTTCAGTCATAATAGTACCTGAGCTTAATAGCTGTACGTTGGCTTTTTTACCTTCGTAACTTTCAAGCTTGTAAATACCCTTACGAATACCTTCTTCAGCGCCTTCTGGCATAGCTGGCTGATGGTAGTTTTCGTTCATAAGCGTTAGGTAGTAGTAAATATTTTCTTGGTCATCACCGTACATACGACGAATACCGTCTTGTACAATAACAGCTACTTCAAACGCGTAAGTTGGGTCATATGAAATACAGTTAGGAACCGTATTAGCAAGAATATGACTGTGACCATCTTCGTGTTGCAAGCCTTCACCATTTAGCGTTGTACGACCCGCAGTAGCACCTAATAAGAAACCACGTGCTTGTTGATCGCCCGCCATCCATGCCATGTCACCAACGCGTTGGAAACCAAACATAGAGTAGTAAATGTAGAACGGGATCATTGGTAAATCGTTAGTGCTGTATGAAGTTGCAGCAGCAACCCATGATGACATTGCACCTAACTCATTAATACCTTCTTGAAGCACTTGCCCTGATACAGTTTCTTTATAGTAAGAAACAATATCACGATCCTGTGGTGTATAGTTTTGGCCATGCGGATTGTAAATACCGATTTGACGGAATAAACCTTCCATACCAAATGTACGCGCTTCATCGGCAATAATTGGTACGATGTTTTTACCAATGCCTTTATCTTTTAATAAGATATTAAGTGCACGAACAAAACCCATAGTCGTAGAAATATCACGTTTTTGTTCTTCAAGTAGCGGCTTAAACGCGTCTACTTCTGGCAACGTAAGTTTTTCACTAAAACGTGGAATACGCTTAGGTGTATAACCTTTAAGTTCATCACGACGAGCATGTAGATATTTATACTCAGGTGAACCTTCTTCAAGCTCTAAATAAGGTAATTCTGCAAGTTGCTCTTCAGATACTAAATCATCAAGACCAAGGCGTGAACGTAAATGCGCAACATGCGACATGTCCATTTTTTTCACTTGGTGCGCAATGTTTTTACCTTCAGCTGCTTCACCCATGCCGTAACCTTTTACAGTTTTAGCAAGAATTACAGTTGGACGGCCTTTCGTGTCTTCTGCTTTTTTAAATGCAGCAAATAATTTTGATGACTCATGACCACCACGCTTAAGCGCGAAAATTTCGTCATCTGTCATGTCAGCAACAAGTGCTGCTGTTTCTGGGTAACGACCAAAGAAGTTTTCACGTACGTACGCGCCATCTTTAGCTTTATATGTTTGGTAATCGCCATCAACAGTTTCGTTCATTAACTGTAGTAATTTACCCGTTGTGTCTTTAGCTAGAAGAATATCCCAACCGCTGCCCCACACTAGTTTAATTACGTTCCAGCCAGCGCCTTTAAACAAGCCTTCTAGCTCTTGAATAATTTTACCGTTACCCATAACTGGGCCATCTAAACGCTGTAAGTTACAGTTAACTAAGTAACAAAGGTTATCTAGTTTTTCACGTGCAGCAAAAGAGATTGCACCGCGTGATTCTGGCTCATCCATTTCACCGTCACCTAAAAACGCGTATACACGTTGGTTTTTAGTATCTTTTAAGCCACGACCATCTAAGTATTTTAAGAAGCGTGCTTGGTAAATAGACGAAATAGGACCTAAGCCCATTGATACCGTAGGGAACTGCCAAAATTCAGGCATTAACTTAGGGTGAGGGTACGATGGTAAGCCTTCGCCATCAACTTCTTGGCGGAAGTTATCTAGTTGTGCAGCCGATAAACGACCTTCAACAAATGCACGTGCGTAAATACCTGGAGAAATATGACCTTGGTAATAAACTAAGTCACCACCGTCTACATCATTTGGTGCTTTAAAAAAGTGGTTAAAACACACTTCATAAAATGCAGCAGATGATTGGTAAGACGCCATATGGCCGCCTAAGTCGAGATCTTTTTTAGATGCACGTAGAACGATCATAATCGCGTTCCAACGTATAATTGAACGAATACGACGCTCAAGATTTACATCACCCGGGTAAGCAGGTTCTTGATCTACAGGAATAGTATTAACGTAGTTCGTGGTAATACCCGTTGGCATATCAACGCCGTCTAAACGGGCTTGCTCTAATACTTGCTCAAGTAAAAACTGAGCTCGTTCAACACCTTCTTCGCGCACAACTGATTCAAGAGCTTGTAACCACTCTTGTGTTTCTAGCGCGTCTACGTCAATTTTATTGACTTCAGACATATGGAGGTTTCCTTATGTTTAAAATACGAATATTGTTAATTTAATATCACAGCTACTTAATTTGTGTGTTCAAAGTAGTTATGTACTAACTTAATTTTGTTTAGTGCGTCTTAAACTACGTTCAATTCGCGAATGTTCTTTGCCTGCTTCAAGTAGTGCTTCTTCTATAAATGCTAAGTGCGCATTACTTGCTAAACGGGCTTGTTCTGGATTACCGTCAATAACGGCATCCATTAATAAACGCCTGTGTTGGGCTAATTGACTGCTAATATCTGACTTTTTTAATAAAACAGTTAAATTTTGCAATACATTTTGCTCAAGCAGCGCTTTCATGCCTCTTACTAAATGCAGTAACACCACATTATGCGAAGCTTCTGCCACGCTAAAGTGAAATGCATTAATTGCTTTTGCTTTTTGCTGTAAATCATCATTAACTAGGGCAATTTTATCAAAGCTTTCTTTCACTTTGCTAAAATCGTTGCTGGTCCCGCGCAGTGCCGCGTAGTAAGCAGCAATCCCTTCTAATGCATGACGAAATTCAAGTAAATCAAACTGCGACTCAGGGTGTTTACTAATCAAATCAAAAAGTGGATCAGTAAGCCCTTCTTCGAGCTGATTTTTTACAAACGTGCCGCCACCCTGGCGACGCGTAACTAAACCTTTCGCTTCTAATTTTTGAATTGCCTCACGCAGTGACGGGCGAGACACTTCAAATTGCTTTGCTAGTTCACGCTCTGGTGGCAACTTTTCACCTGGTGCTAACGAGCCTTCAAGAATCATGTTCTCGAGTTGCTGTAAAATAACATCAGATAACTTTGCTGCTTTGATCTTTAAAGACATGAATCAACGTCCGCGTTGTATAAATACCAAGAGCCCATAAAGCGGGGCTTTGAGTAGTATGATTTACCCAAAAGGTAAATTGGTCATACCAAAAATTTTCAATACGGTATCAAAAACCTTATTAGCTGTCAATTTACAGGTAACTTGAGCAATTAAAGTAGCGTAACGCATTTTGAACGAAGATTAAACAATGCGCAATTTACAAAAATTGTTATAACGTTAATAGGATGAAAACAATTGGTCTGACCAGAAAAATAGAGTGTTAACTCTAGTTGAATTTATTAAAGAAATTAATAACAGGATAAAAGTACCAAAGAAATAGCTGCAATTTACACACGATCAGTCAACTAAATATAAAACATAATGCGCGCTATAAAATTTCGACAACGCAATATCGTAGCAGCGGGTTTACCCCGCGACTATTGTGCAAGTAATTACCTAAACGTAAAACACAATGCGCGATATAAAATCGCGACTACGCAAATTTATAAAAATTGCATATGCTTTAAATTCGTGGGTCTGTGATTACTAAAATACGGGTATGTTATGCATCGTTCATATTTATTACGAAAGGGAAGAGTATCAAAAGCAAACCACTATTATGCTATTACACTGGTTTGTCATGAGCGAAACAACCTATTCACAAGCTTAATAATTAATAGAGCTATTATCAATGAAATTAGGGGGTTAGAAAGAGAGAAACTGATTAAATCAAATACTTTCGTGATAATGCCAAACCATATTCATTGGTTATTACAATTATCCGATAGCGCAACATTAAGTGAGGTAATTAGAAGCTTCAAAGGACGCTCAGCCACGGTGTATAGACAATTTGGCAGACAAAAGCTTTGGCAAAAAGGGTTTTATGATCACTTAATAAGAAATACCGAAGACTTAAATAGCTGTGCTAGATACATAGTCGCAAACCCTTTGCGTGCAAATTTAATAGAAAATATTGCAGACTACCCATATTGGGATAGTATTTATCTAAACTCGTAGCAGCGGGTTTACCCCGCGACATTTGGCAACTAATCTCCCAACCGAAAAATACAATGCGCGATATAAAATCGCGACTACGCAATATCGTAGCAGCGGGTTTACCCCGCGACATTTGGCAACTAACCTCCCAACCGAAAAACACAATGCGCGATGTAAAATCGCGACTACGCAATATCGTAGCAGCGGGTTTACCCCGCGATATTTGGCAACTAATCTCCCAACCGAAAAATACGATGCGCGATATAAAATCGCGACTACGCAATATCGTAGCAGCGGGTTTACCCCGCGACATTTGGCAACTAATCTCCCAACCAAAAAACACAATGCGCGATATAAAATCGCGACTACGCAATCGTAGCAGCGGGTTTACCCCGCGACATTTGGCAACTAATCTCCCAACCGAAAAACACAATGCGCGATATAAAATCGCGACTACGCAATATCGTAGCAGCGGGTTTACCCCGCGACATTTGGCAACTAATCTCCCAACCGAAAACACAATGCGCGATATAAAATCGCGACTACGATAGTCCACCAAATAATGTAAGTAGTGCTATAAGTACTAAGTAAAATAATACATTGCGCTTAACAAGCTTAATCATACAAGTGGCCTCGTAGGTACAGCCGTAATAACGCTTTTCAACTTGCTCTGCAGCCAACGCAGTACATGTTACTACTTCTCGGTTTGGAGATTTAAAGTTAAGTACGTAACGTAGCCAACAGCTTGTGCCTTTATTAAAGTTACCTATTACTAAATAACCAAAGCTTGTAATGCGTGCAGGTAACCAGTCGAGCCAGAACAGTAGTTTATGTATAAGTTTAAAACGCTTAGCAAATATTACTTTATGATCTTCTCGTACTAAATCAGCTAAAGTACGTACCAGTGCATATAAAACCGCACCTGGCGCGCCTAAAACAACGAACCAAAAAATAACCGCACAGTAAAATCTAAAGTTTACCCACGCCAATATTTGCCCAAAGGTTTCGCCACCATCTTGATCATCAGTACGCTTTTGACCTATTTGCAACGCATATAAAGATGCAGCAGTACCGTCATCTCGCGTTAACGCATTTAAATACGACTTATATAAAGCACGCTGCTTAGCACAACCAAAGCAAACCAAAAGCACCGCGATATTAATGCCCAACTGCCACAAAACAAAATCAGATAAACAATAAATTAGTGCCATCGCAATCACTGGAAGTAAAAGCCAAATTAAAAAGCCCGGTGCTGAGCTAAATAAGCCCTTATCACCAAGTAATTTATTAGAGCGATTTAAATAACCATTTGCGTAATAACTTATCTGCCAGTAATTAGACCGAGCGCCTAAGCGCTCTAGTATTAATGCAATTATTATAGAAACTAAAATCATGGGAATAACTCTCTTAACTTAGTTGTTCAAGCATATTAAAAAACAATGGCCAATTAAAGCTACTGCCAGGATCTGTTTTACGCCCAGGGGCAATATCGCAATGCCCAACAATACGCGAAGGGGTAATTTTTGGATAGCGTTGCATTATAGATTTACTAATAATAGTTAATGTTTTGTACTGTGCTAAAGAATATGGAGCGGTGTCGGTACCTTCAAGCTCAATACCAATGCTAAAGTTATTACAAGCAGGTACCCCCTCAAACTCAGATTGCCCAGCATGCCAAGCACATTTTTCAAAAGGCACGTATTGTATAACCTCACCGGTGCGCTTTATAAAGCAATGGGCCGATACACGTAAATTATTTAAGTCACTAAAACTCGGATGAGCATTGCAATCAATGCTACCCATAAATAATTCATCAACGAAAGGTGTACCAAACTGCCCTGCTGGCAATGATATATTGTGAATCACCAATAAAGAAATATCAGCCTCATCAGGGCGCTCATCAAAATGCGAACAAGGCCGCTGCGCTACAGTACTTAAAACACCGTTTAAATCTATTTTCATGATACGTTTATTATATAAATATCAAGATATACATAGCACTGATGCTAATGGATTTATTAAAAAAATGATAGTAACAAGCGAGGTATAAAACCTCACCTACAAATAATTCAAACCCACACGTAGGTGCGAATTTACATCCGCTCATGTAACGTAACTTTTGAAATTAAAAACGAGGTATAAAACCTCACCTACAGATAATTCAAACCCACACGTAGGTGCGAATTTACATCCGCTCATGTAACGTAACTGTTGAAATTAAAAGCGAGGTATAAAACCTCACCTACAGATAATTCAAACCCACACGTAGGTGCGAATTTACTACAAGCGCTTATCTTTATATTGGCGAAAAGGCAATCGCTTCTCTTTCTTTTATAAACATAGTAAAATTTGCTTAATTTATTAACGCTTATGAGCTTTTATTATGTCTATCCCGCACTCTTTAGTTAGCCAACTTGTCACTCTTGCACTCGACGAAGATCTAAATTATCAAACCGCGCAAGCAGGCGATATTACCGCGCAGCTTATCCCTCAGAGCGAGCAAGCCAACGCAAAAGTAATCACCCGCGAAGACTGCATTTTTTGTGGAAAAGACATCATCCTTGAAGTATTCAAACAAGTAGACCCAAGCGTTAAGGTTAATGTACTAATAAACGACGGCGACGCAGTTAAAGCAAACAGCACATTATTTACCGCTATTGGTTCAGCTCGTTCAATATTAACTGCCGAACGTACTGCACTTAACTTTGTACAAACGTTATCAGGCACTGCAACTACTACAGCGCGTTACGTAAAAGAGCTAAGCGGCACAACTACGCAACTACTCGACACACGCAAAACCATACCTGGTTTGCGAGCACTTCAAAAATACGCGGTAAAATGTGGTGGGGGTGCAAACCATCGCATTGGCTTATTTGATGCTTTTTTAATTAAAGAAAATCATATAGCGGCTTGTGGCACAATAAACAAAGCCGTAGCTCAAGCTAAACAAAGCCACCCAAACAAACCTGTCGAAGTAGAAGTAGAATCACTCCCTGAACTTAAGCAAGCGATTGAGGCAGGTGCCGACATAGTAATGCTCGACAACTTTAGCGTAGAACAAATTAAGCAAGCTGTAATTTTAACCAATAAGCGCGCAAAACTAGAGGTTTCAGGCAATATGACCCTAGAAACGCTCAAAACTTATTCACAAGCCGGCGTCGATTTTATATCAAGCGGAGCGTTAACAAAAAACTTACAATCAATCGATTTATCGATGCGTTTTGAACAATTTTAAAGCAACAACTGCCAATTAATACCGCTAATCGATTGACAAGTTAAGTGAAAAAGCATTAAATAACCCGAAAGGCTTACTTTGTAACATTTTGTTAAATAAAATCGCTTTTTTATAAGAAGATACGTGCTAAATACTAAAATAAAATGGTAGACTAATTCTGTTGTACTATTTTATTTTAAAAGGTAGTCATAAATAACTAGTACCTTTAGTTTTTAAAGACATAATTAAAAACTAAAGCAACTAAACTACTTACTTTATGCCTATACTATTTGTTGCTACAACATGTAGTGCACTTAGTAAACTTTTATAGTTAGTACTAAACATAATGAATTCACATACGGCTTTTGTGTTTCATACTCTAAAGCTAAAGTGTAATAAAATTAATTTTAAGTAAAACTGTAAAGTAAATCAGTTAAATTAAGTGAGGCATTTGCCGCTTAAGTGATTTAAGTTACAAAAATCTATCCTTTAGGAGAGGAAACATGAAAACAATGACTCAAAAACAACAGGGTTTCACCCTAATTGAATTAATGATTGTAGTAGCAATCATCGGTATTCTTGCTGCAATCGCATTGCCTGCATACTCAAATTATCAAGCAACATCTAAACTAACTGCTGGTTTAGCTGAAATATCAGCTGGTAGAACTGGTTTTGAAATAGCAAAAAACAATGGACTTGCAACTGCTCCTCCTGTTGCTGACATAGGCCTAACCACCCCGACTAAAAATTGCACTATCACTACAACAGCAACTTCTATTACTTGTGCAATTTTAAGTGCACCAACACAAGTAGCTGGCGCAAAACTCACTTGGAATAGAAGTGATGCTGGAGAATGGTCATGTGTAACATCGGACATTTCATCTGCAGATGGTCAAGCCCTAGCACCTAAAAGCTGCCCTCATTCTTAATCATTTATTGATTACTAAAAGCGCCTAATTTGGCGCTTTTTTAATGCGTAAGAATCAGCATTTATGAATATAGTAAAAATAATAAAATCATCGCTTATCAGCTTGTTTTTTCTATGTACGCTAATACCTTTAATACCTGTAATTTCCTACGATTATCATAATCACCAACGTATCACCCAAATAGCTTTTTTACTTAGCATGAGCCTTATAGGGCTCACTTCTTTTATAGGCAATAAAGAGCCTACTTTTAAGCTGGCACTAAACAAAAAAAATGGAATATTATTTTCGGTTTTTATCTTCTGTGGTTATTCATCTGCATTAATGAGTGCGGAGCAAAGTTTTAGCTTACTTTACACATTTCATATAAGCTTACTTATTTTCACCATGT
>NZ_PJAV01000084.1:0-12723 GCF_002836695.1 Pseudoalteromonas sp. 78C3 | reverse complement strand
TCATTTATTTCAGCAATAAAACTAAGTAAAGCATTTTCAGAAAAATCATTTTTCCATGCATCAAAACATACAACTACATGCTTCTTTTCTTTTAGCTCTTCTGCGAGGTTATTAATAAAATATGTTTTACCAAAGCCCCATTCTGCATTGACATTTAATACATAGTTTTTACTATGCTCAGCCTCTAATACTGCGTATTTACTCGTTAAAAAATGAACAAGCCATTGTCCTTCTTGCTTTCGATTCAACCTATCATCTGACCATAATTCAACCGACATATAATTTCCTTATAAATTTTTTTAATAAAACATACTAGTACGAATCAATATAAAAATAACGTTTTATTGCTCACCTAACACCCAATCAAGCCCCTGTATTGCTGTGGTAGGAAACGCAGTTGCATGACTAGCCCCTTCAATAACAATACTTTTTAATTCTATATTGTCACTTTTAAGTGCATTAACTTTTTGCACAAGCTGCGCAGCACCTTCAATCATATTTTGCCCTTCGCCAAAAGCAGGCGTTTCCATCGATCCAACTGATATATATACCCTTATAGGTAATTTTGGTTTATTCACTTTTAATGCTAATAGTGCATTGTTATTAAACCAGACAGATGGGCTGCCAATAATATAACTGCTAAATAAATCTGGCATCGTAAATAAAATAGTGGCGCCAAATAACCCGCCTAATGAATGCCCCATGTAGGTTCTTTGTAAGTTACTGGCCCGATAGTTTTTTTCAATAAAAGGGAAGACTGTACTTTGTAAAAACTGAATATGCCCTTTGGCATTACCTGTTTGCTTTTTCCAATCTTTTGCAAAGGTAGGCGTGTAATCTCTAATTCGGCTGTTAGAGCCAGCGGACCCTTTTTCATAGCCAATTGCTACAATAATAGCCTGTTGCATTTTGCCACTATTCATAGGGAATCGTGTAGCCCCAGCAACGATGGGAAAGGTATACGGTGCATCGGTTACATAAATAACTGGATACGTTTTATTAGGCTGCTTTTGGTATGATTTAGGAAGCTGAATATACACAGGATACGCCCGCTCGCTAACGGGCTCAATGAGCTCAACCACGTTACTTCGGGGTATTGAATAAGGGGTATTTGCGCTTAATTTAAAACATATTAAGGCGCTTAAAAGCAAAAGAGATTTTAAAATAAGAGGCACTGTATTGGTTAACCTAAGCTAAAAATAAATTAAGTACCTACTTTAAAGTACTTTTAGCGAATATTTAAGCTATCTAAAAAAACAAAGTTTAAATAAAAAATAAAGTGCCAGTGTAGCTTTCGTTTAAACCACCAGCACTTATAGCATTAAACCACTTGATCTGGCTCACCGCCTGAACATGGGCAGTTTTCGTCATTCTGTTTAAGACATTGCTGATAATTAAACCAATGGGCTACAGCAATAAACGCTGAGCCTATTAAGGTTAGCGCTTTTTCGAGCACTTCATGGCCTAGCAATACGGCAAATATCATAAAAGCTAAGCCTGTTACACCAGACACCATATAACGTGTACGTTTATGTTTTTTACAGCCTAAACTCAATGCCAACAAACTGGTTGGCATTACCGCCGCAAGAATCCATAAATGAAATTGCTCACTATCTATTTGCATTACAGCAAAGCTTGGTAATAACGCTAAAATAACCGGGGTTGCAAAGCAATGCACTGTGCACATTACCGATAACCCTATTGCCATACGATCCATAACACTTTGACTCGACTTCATTATTTCCTCTACTAAATCAGTGTCTCCACTCAAAAACGCTACTTTTAAGGAGACATTTTAATAACATCAGTTAATTACTGTTGATATATTATAACATTACTCGCATAATTGATATAATATAACATCTAACAAGGTAGTCAAATGAAACGTAGATCACAATTAGCTGTTCTCATAGCAGCTTTATTGCCGGCTAGTGTGCTTGCATCCACAATAGAAGGCGTTGTTTTAAACAACAAAGGTAAAGTAGTTACCAATGCAACGGTAGAAGTTGAAGGCTCAGATCTTAAAGTAACCACCGATGAAAACGGTAAATTTGTTATAACAGAACTAAAAAATGGCTTAAAAGAGCTTCACGTTGTAGCCCCTGGTTATGCGCATCTTCATCGCGATATAACAATAACTAATGATGAAAACCAATCGGTTACTTTTAATTTAAAGCGCTCGCCTATTGAAGTTATTGATATTGAAGCGACCCCTATTCATATGTCGGCAATGGAATCTGCATCGCCTGTTAGTGTTTTATCTGGCGAACAACTAAGACGACAACAAGCTGCAACCCTTGGCGACAGCCTTGAAAAACTCCCAGGCGTTAATACAAATTTTCACGGTAAAGTAGCCAGCACACCTATTATTCGTGGTTTAAGCGGCCCTCGCGTACTTATTACTCAAAATGGCCTTGATGTTAGTGATGTTTCGCGCGTTGGCCCCGATCACTCTGTTGCATCGGAGGCGTCTACCGCACAACAAATTGAAGTATTACGCGGCCCTGCAACGCTGTTTTATGGCAGTGGCGCAATTGGTGGTGTGGTTAATGTAGTAGATAACCGCGTACCTACCGACAGCACCACGCGTGGTGAATGGAACCTAGAACATAACTCGGTAGATAACCAAAAAGTGGCCTCGTTTAATGCCACCACAGGCACAGACTCGGTGGCTTTTTACGCCGATGCATTTTGGCGTGAGGCCGATGACTACGGGGTACCTGTAGCTGCCGATATAGATAGCGACGGTGAAGGCCATAGTAGCGATTACAAAGTTGAAAACAGTAATGAAGAGTCTGACGGTTTTACTGTTGGCGCTAGCTATTTAATGGATAACGGCTTCATTGGCTTAGCAGTAGAGCAATTTAATCGTCAATACGGTATTCCTGGTCATACGCACGGCGAGGAAGAAGAGGAAGAACACAACGACGAAGAAGAAAGCGTATTTGCTGATTTAGAGCAAACTAAAGTGCAATTACTGGGCGAGTACAACCTAGATAATAAATGGCTAAACAAAATAAATCTCCGCGCTGGCCATACCGACTACGAACACGCTGAAATTGAGAGCGGCGCTGTTGGCACTACCTTTAAAAACGAAACCAACGAATTACGCATAGACCTACTGCATAACCAATTTAACGAATGGAATGGCGGTATTAGCTTTCATTACAAGCAAAGCGATGTTGAAGCACAAGGTGAAGAGGCCTTTACTCCTCCATCAGAAACCGAAAGCTTTGCTGTAGCGTTAATGGAAGAAAGGCACTTTGGTGATTTTTTAGTGCAGGTAGGTGCGCGTATTGAGCGAGTAACAATTGAAGCAGGCGACGTATTACTGCCAAATATTGACGCTCACGCACACGATGAAGCAGAAGAAGCCGACGAGCATGATCATGAAGAAAGCGCAGAAACCACTCGCGTATTTGATGTAGAGCATGAATTTACGCCAGTCAGTTTATCAGCAGGGGTAGTATGGGATTTTACATCTAACTATAACTTAGGGCTTTCGGTATCGCGCTCTGAACGTGCACCTTCTGCCTCTGAGTTGTTATCGTTTGGGCCGCATATTGGCACTGGCACTTACGAAGTAGGCGCACTATTTGATTTAGATGAAGATGGCCATTTGGGTTTATCTGAACAAGCAATAGACCTAGAAACAGCCAATAATATCGATTTAACCCTACGTAAAACTCAAGGCGATGTTGGCTTTATTTTAAATGCCTTTTACAACCAAGTAGATAACTATTATTACCAAATAGACACCGGTTTATATGCCGAAAGTGGACATGACCATGGCGATGAAGAAGAACTCGCTGACGAACACGGCCATTCATCAGAGCTACCCGTTTATTTATTTAAAACAGATGATGTAGTTTTACATGGTTTTGAAGCGCAAATTGCGTGGCAATTAACAGATGAGTTTAAGCTAGATGTATTCTCAGACTACGTTCGTGCACGCCTTAAAGACGGCGGCGATTTACCCCGTACACCACCGCTTCGTTTTGGCAGCGAGCTAAGCTATCAAACAGATAAACTCAGTGCGCATATTCACGTAACTCGTTATCAAGAGCAAGACCGCACAGCCCCACAAGAAACAGCCACAGACGGTT
Organism: Pseudoalteromonas sp. 78C3; assembly: GCF_002836695.1. Classification (NCBI taxonomy): domain Bacteria; kingdom Pseudomonadati; phylum Pseudomonadota; class Gammaproteobacteria; order Alteromonadales; family Pseudoalteromonadaceae; genus Pseudoalteromonas; species Pseudoalteromonas sp. 78C3. The sequence continues at coordinate 8,617 of NZ_PJAV01000084.1, read as the reverse complement.
ACACCTTAGTTGATGCGAGCATCTCTTACGACCTTTCAGTGTTAAACCAAGATATGTCTGTGTACCTACGAGGCACTAATTTAACAGATACAGAAGCACGCGTGCACAGCTCGTTTGTAAAGGATATAGCGCCACGTCCAGGACGTAGTTTTGCGCTAGGTATTCGCGGTTATTTTTAAGCGTTAAAAAATTATAATTAAAGGAAATAAACATGAAAAAACTATATCAATTAAAGCTTATTGCACTCGCTATTAGCGCTACATTTATTACGGCCTGTGGCGATGCAGAAACCAACATTGTGGAAAAAGATCCTATTGTTGTAGAAGACGAGCACAATCATGATGATGATCACGACCATGACGACGGCTATACCATAGACTCACTTGGCAGACTTGCCGTTCTGGCAGGTGACAGTAACGAAGCTAGCTTTTTTGATTTAGACAACAACGAATTACTTGATACATTTACACTAAACAATGACTCAAACACGTTATCTGCATCACCAGGCTTTCGTTATGCTGTTATTGCTAATCGTACTCAAGATTACCTAGGGTTTATAGACGGCGGTATGTGGCGCGAAGATCACGCAGAGCACTTGCATGATTATGAGCAAGGCCCTGCGTTTAGCAGCTACGAGCTAACAAGTGGTAGTCGCCCTACACACTTAATAACTCACGACGGGCAATTAGCAATATTTTACGATGGCGATGCAGAAACCGGTACGCCTGCCTCAGTAGAAGTGCTAACCGATAACGATATTACCAATACAACAGCTACACTCACGGGCATTAACTACGACATTAACATGCATGGTGTAGCTGAGCCTCGCGGCAAGCATTTACTCTCAACCATTCGCCGCGACGATGTAAGTAATACATCTAATGCCAAAGTACTTCCCGATCAAGTGGGTGTTTATCATCTTCACGATGATAATTACGAACTAGAGCAAACGTTAGAAATAACCTGCCCCGATTTACACGGCGCAGCACAAAATCACGATTATGTTGTATTTGGTTGTGGCGATGGTGTATTGATTGCCCATCAGCAAGGTGATGTATACAGCGCTCAAAAAGTTGTAAACATAGATGCCGTAGGCGATCAGCGCATTGGTACTTTGTACGGCCATAAAAACAATGACACAATTTTTGGTATTGCCGCAGGGCATGATGGCAGTGGTTCAGTATTGCTTAGCATTCATCCTGAAAATGCCGAAATGGAAGAAGTAGAATGGCAACTTGCTGATGGCGCAAGTGCTGTTTCTTATTCTTTTTCAGCCAGTGGTGAACACTTTTTAATACTCGACAGCCTAGGCTTTTTAAATGTACTTACTGGGCATGAACATGACGGTGAAATGCACTGGGAACTCGCAGGCCAAGTAGATATTACTCAAGCAGACGTAACCACAATGCCCGAAGGAATGAGCTTTAGTATGACAGTGGCGCAAAGTGGTCAGTTTGCTTATATTGCCGATCCAATTGCTCAACACATAGTGCAAGTACACCTAGAAGACCTAGAAATTGAAAGTGAGCTAGAGTTAACTTTTCCACCTGCAAGCATTACCTGGTTAGGGATTGCACAAGAAATAGAAGATGAAGATCACGACCATTAATTTAAAACTAACGCTTTAAATTAAAGCCACAAAACAAAAAACCCGTAATTAGGTTTACTAATTACGGGTTTTTACAGCTATTTATTTAGCTCTATTGTTACTTACGGCGCCAGCCACTCCACACATCATCTATATCATCGGCTTTATTTTTTTTCTTTTTCTTGCCTGTGCCTTCTGGTTTTGCCATTGGCTTTTCATTTTTAAGCGCATCAGCTGCATCAAGGTTTGCTTGGTTTACAGCAAAACCGGTTACTTCTTCACGCTCTAGGCGTAGTTTGTTTTTCTTCTCGATTATTTTAAAGTGATGCAAATCTTCATAATCAACCAATGAAAGCGCTAAGCCTACTTCACCAGCACGGCCGCTTCGACCAATACGGTGCATGTAATCAGCAGGACTGCGTGGTAGATTAAAGTTTATTACCACTGGCAGCTTTTCAATATCCAAACCACGTGCAGCAATATCGGTTGCGATAAGTACTTCGATTTCGCCCGCTTTAAATTTTTCTATTACACGAGTTCGCTCACTTTGGCCTTTATCGCCATGGAAAACTTGTGCATTAACACCCCGTTTTTCAAGCTTAGCCGCTAGGTGCTCACAGTCTTTTTTAGCATTGACAAAAATCAGCGCTTGGCGCCATTTATGCGTTTTAATTAAATGTGCTAAAACTGTGGTTTTTTCACCTTTGTTTACGGTAAAAACACGCTGTACTAAGGTGCTTTCATCTTTGTTTTGTACTTGTATTTCAACTGGGTCGTTTAAAAGCTCTTGCGTTAATAGCTTAACTTGCTCAGGAAAGGTCGCTGAAAACAACATAGTTTGCTTTTTAGCAGGCATAAGAGCCAACAAATTAGCCAGCTCTTCGGTAAAGCCAAGGCTTAGCATACGGTCGGCTTCATCAAGCACAAGCGTGGTTACATTATCGAGCTTAATAGCATTGCTTGAGATTAAATCAAGTAAGCGACCAGGCGTTGCCACAATAATATCGGCGCCGCCGCGTAGCGCCTGCATTTGTGTATTAACCGACACACCACCAAACACTGCAACCGTTTTAATCGCGCCATTAAAATTTGCAGAATACGACTTAACACTATCGGCCACTTGCGTAGCAAGCTCACGGGTAGGTACTAAAATAAGCCCCGTTACAAAATTACCCTTGCTGGCAGTATTTTTAGCGCCCTGCTCAAGGAAAGCTTTTTGCAACATAGGTAATGCAAACGTTGCCGTTTTACCTGAACCCGTGTTTGCCCCTGCAATTAGGTCACTACCCGCAAGCACACTAGGTATAGCCTTAGCTTGAATAGGTGTAGGCTGGGTATATTCCAAATCGGTTAATCGAGCTAATAGCTCTGGAATAAGGCCAAGTTCGGAAAAAGTGCTAGGGCTTGTGGCTGAGGTCATATTTATTACGGGCTTATTGCTAAAAAAGTAGCCTGTAATTTTAGCGTATTTAGCGCTTATTAAGTAGGGGTTAGTGATTTAAATGTCAGCGGCGCATTTTAGGTTAAAAACTACGGAAAGTTTTCTAACAATAATATGCACAGCATAATCCTTCGCTTATTTTATAATTTTAAATTAAAGCTTAGCTTCTAAGGGAGAAAAATGATGCATGATTCAGTATTAAACTAAAACTACCTAGTGAAAGCTAGGAAGTCCACACCCCAGTCATTATATATACTCTAAAAAGTAGTCAATTAGCGGTTATTCATATTATCACTATCATTTAAAAAACCATGTAACTGTTTAAGCTTGAGTAACAACTCATCGAAAGTGATTATTTGTACATTTTTAGAATTGCGACGATATATTTCAAATGATTTTCGCTCGTCTTCATCATTTGGCATGGTACCAATAATCAGAATGCAATGAACTGCATAAGATTCTATATCGTAAATTCTATTGTTGCTTTTTATCGATGCGATGTTTTGTTGTAGCTGATAGCATTGGTCTAAAACTTGGGTTACAGAGCCTGTTAGCTCGGTTGATGCACAATACACTGCACCTCGGTAAGCTGTTTTATTAAGTAATACTGATGAGGGCTTTTTAATCTCTATAAGCGCGAGGTTATTGGTAACGCCATTCTTAATTAAATAATCGGTAATCTTTTCGCCATCACCAGACAAGCGTTTACCGCCAACACTGGCTTGATCTGATATTTTTATCGCTGGGTAACCAAAGGCAAGGCTCAATATAAATGGGTTTTCATTAAATAAGCGCTGCCATGTATCTTCCTTGGTTTTTTTAGTCAGTAACTTCTCATAAGAAGAAATTAGCCGTTCTAAAGAAACAAGTTCAATATCATTTTTTAACTTTGTTAACGTTACAGGATCAGTTTGTTTAACCGTCGATTTGTCTTCCACGACTAAACTCATTGCAGCCTGTTTATCGGTATCGTTTATCTTAATCCGGAGCATTTTACTAATAGCATCATTATCCGTGGGTAGTATTCTTTGTTCATTTCCCAATCGATAGGCTAACAAGTTATATATTGTCGCTGTTTTAGTTGCTTGAGCTGCTTGTCTCGCTCTTCGTGTGATACGGTCACAATTACGGCGCATTTCATCAAAATCACTCGCATTTAAATTAAATAAGTCGCGATTAAAGTCCCAACCTGTTTTTTCTTGTCCAATCCATATTTGATTAAAATCTGTTTGCTCTTCTATTGCCGAAATAATAAAGCGGTAATCTTTTATTAAACCTAATCCGTAGCGTAGGTCTTTAATAAATCCACTTGGTAAGAGCTGTAAGCAATTAACAACCTCCTCTTTAGTATAAGGCGCTGAATTATAGCCAAAATCAACGTCTAGTATAATTGATTCAATCTGATCGTATTTTTGCTTTAAATAATTAGGATGTGTAGGTAAGGTAATAATAGGGGTTATGGATATAATTCCATCTTGACCGCTAAAAGTTGCGATACTTTTTCGATGTTGGCTAGGTTTTTCTGTACCTTTACCGGCTATTTCTAATTCAGCTTGAGTTGGTAGAAAAAATACTTCTGTACAGTTTGGAAAAACTTCTTCGAGTTCAATGTTTAGTTTTTCTGGGCTGAAATTTTCGGGTAAAAACCTAGCCATAGTATTTCCTTATAGCTTACCTTTAAAGTCTGAGTTCTACGATTATTTTGGCGCGGGAACAAGAAAGTCTTTCATTAATAGGCTTGAGTTATTCTGGTAAATTCAGAATAACTCAAGCCTAAATAGTATGAAACTATTTTGTAAGATATGAATCTTTATTATCCAAAGTGATACTTTCTTGTCAATTTACACAGCCAATCATAACCTTTTGATTTTACTCAACCGTAACAGATTTAGCTAAGTTACGTGGTTGGTCAACGTCAGTGCCTTTAATTACTGCTACATAGTACGACAGTAACTGTAATGGCAGCGTGTAAACTATTGGCGCAATAATGTCGTCAGTGTGGTTTACGTTGATTACACGCATTGTGTCGTCTGACTCAAAGTGTGAATCTTTATCTGCGAATACGTAAATAATGCCGCCACGTGCGCGTACTTCTTCTACGTTTGATTTAAGTTTTTCTAGCAATTCGTTATTTGGTGCTACAACAATAATTGGCATGTCGGCATCAATAAGTGCTAGTGGGCCATGTTTTAGCTCGCCAGCGGCGTAGGCTTCTGCATGAATGTACGAAATCTCTTTAAGCTTAAGCGCGCCTTCCATTGCAATTGGGTATTGCGAGCCACGACCTAAAAACAATGAGTGGTGTTTGTCGGCAAACTCTTCTGCAAGATCTGCAATACCATCAGCGAGTAATAATGTTTCTTCTAACTTAGCTGGAAGTACTTTAATTGCATTTACAATTGCGCTTTGATCAAGGCCTTTTTCCTGAGCTATAGACGCAGTAAGCATTAACAAACCAACTAACTGCGTTGTGAATGCTTTAGTAGATGCCACGCCTATTTCAGCGCCTGCTTTAGTCATAAAGGCAAGGTCTGATTCGCGTACAAGCGATGAACCAGGTACGTTACAAATAGTCATTGAGGCCATGTAACCTTGCTCTTTAGCTAGGCGTAATGCAGCTAGCGTATCGGCAGTTTCACCCGATTGAGAAATAGTAACAAGTAAGCTATTTTCATGAACAAACGACTGACGGTATCTAAATTCAGAAGCTATTTCTACATTACAGCTAACACCCGCAAACTGCTCAAGCCAGTAACGTGCAACCATACCTGAATGATAAGACGTACCACAGGCAATAATTTGCACATGTTTTACATCTTTAAATATTTGCTGAGCGCTTTCGCCAAAGGCATCAATTGCCACACGGTCGTCGTTTAAACGCCCTTCAAGCGTATTACGTACAGCAAGTGGCTGCTCGTAAATTTCTTTTAGCATGTAATGGCGGTAGTCGCCTTTGCCTGAAGCATCTTGCGTAATGTTTGATTCAATCACTTCTCGCTCTACAGCGTCGCCATTTTCATCAAAAATTTCTACTGTGTCACGTGTAATGCGGGCTACGTCGCCTTCTTCTAAAAAGATGAAGCTACGAGTAACTGGTAATAGTGCTAACTGATCAGAGGCAATAAAGTTCTCGCCAAGGCCTAAACCAATAACAAGCGGGCTACCTGAGCGCGCTACAATGATTTCGTTATCGTTGTCTTTATCAAATACAACGGTACCAAAAGCGCCTTCAAACTGTTTAACAGCTGCTTGTACCGATGCAAGTAACGTTGTGTGTTGTTTGCGAAGTTGGTGAATTAAATGCACCATTACTTCTGTATCAGTGTCTGATAAGAATTCGTAACCATCTGCTTTAAGTGCTGTACGTAGGCTCGCGTGGTTTTCAATAATACCGTTGTGTACAAGTGCTAACTGGCTGTTTGATACATGTGGGTGCGCATTTGCTTCTGTAACGCTACCATGTGTTGCCCAACGAGTATGTGCAATACCGGTATGGCCGCTAACACCTGCTTTTTCTAGAGCTGCTTCTACGTTAACTACTTTACCCACTGCTTTTACGGTATTAAGTGTGTTGCCATCAAGCAAAGCTACGCCTGCTGAGTCGTAACCACGGTATTCAAGACGCTTAAGGCCTTCAACTAAAATTTTGTTTACTGGACGTTCTGCAACTGCCCCAACTATTCCACACATAGTGTCTCCATTTATTTTTTTAAATACTTGCTACTGAGTAGCTATTGCATAATCTCTGCGCAAATTAGTTTTACACCACACGCCTCAATTGCTTTGCGTTTATCATCTGCTAAGCCATCGTCGGTTATTAATGTGGTTACTATTTTCCACGGTAATTCTAAATTTGGTATTTTTCGGCCAATCTTATCTGATTCAACCATTACAATTACTTCACGTGCCGCTTTTGCCATTACTTGGCTCAAACCAACTAACTCATTAAAGGTTGTTGTGCCACGTTTTACATCTATACCATCAGCACCAATAAAGAGCTGATCGAAGTCGTAAGAGCATAATACATTTTCGGCAACTTGCCCCTGAAACGACTCAGAATGCGGATCCCATGTTCCACCGGTCATCAAAAGTGTTGGCTCATTCTCGAGTGCTAATAAACGACTCGCTACTTTAATAGCGTTGGTCATAACAACTAGCCCACGCTTATTTGCAAGCTCAGGGATCATGGCTGCTGTGGTACGACCGCTATCAATAATAATGCGGTTATGATCTTTTATAAGCGTTGCTGCAGCTTTTGCTATAGCCACTTTGCGCTTTGAATCTACTTCATCGCTAACGATTTCTTTAGGCAGTGCAATAGCACCACCATAGCGGCGAAGTAATAAACCACTTTTTTCAAGCGAGGTTAAATCTTTTCGAATAGTAACTTCAGATGTTTGAAACTGCTGTGCTAACTTTTCAACAGCGACTTCACTTAATTCATTAACTTGAACCAGTATATTGTGACGACGCTGCTGTGTGTTTCGTTTAGTCATAAAGCTCGTGAATTAAGTTTCATTTCGAAAGTTATGCGATTTTAAACGAAACAACCTAAATGGCAAGTGAACGAGCAAAAAAAACACAGTTTTATTCTAATAATAATAAAACTAAAAGTACGGTAAGCTATAACTAATTAAGTTATAAAGATAAATACAATGCAGTCATTTAACAGTATCAGTAAAGAATACTTAGCACAGCGAAAGCAAGCAGGTGAAACCTGCCGTTTATTTAATAAGAGCCCAAGTAAAGGCAACTTAAAACGTATCAAAGAGTTATTTTTAAAGTCGGGTGATGGTGTAATTATAGAATCAGGTTTTCATTGCGATTACGGCAATCAAATAGTTATTGGTGATCGTACTTTTATGAATATTAATTGCACACTTCTCGACTCGCCATTAGCCAATCACTCAATCACCATTGGTGATGACTGCTTAATAGGCCCGAACGTTCAGCTTTTAGCTGTGTCACATGCTACTAATCCAGCAGAAAGGCTTTATAAGGAAAACTTTGCAGCACCTATCGTGTTAGGCAATAACGTATGGGTTGGCGCAGGTGTAATTATTTTAGCGGGTGTGAGTATTGGTGAAAATAGTATTGTGGGTGCAGGTGCTGTGGTTACAAAAAATGTAATGGATAATACTGTCGTAGCGGGAAATCCTGCCACAAAAATTCGCGATATTTAAAGGGAGTTTATTTAGCTTTTAACTTTATGTGTTTTTGAACTCTAATAATAGTAGCTATATAAACGTACTTTACAAGGGTGTGTATCTCTTTAGCAGTAAACACTTGAGTGAAATGAAAGATATTGGTGTAAGTACAGGTGTGAGTTGTACATTACCCCCCCCACATTTCACTTTTCTGCAGATGTAAAAAAGCCCGAATCGTGAGATTCGGGCTTTCTACAATTTGAAGCCTGGAATGTCGTGGTGCCCACAGCGGTAGAAAGTCACATAGCAAATGCGACACTATCACCGGTCGAGGCTCGGCATGGACTTTGGCTATTTAGTAAACCCCAGACAGCAAAAAACCCGTCACATTGCTGTAACGGGTTTCTTTAATTTGAAGCCTGGTAATGTCCTACTTTCACA
>NZ_PJAV01000083.1:0-12774 GCF_002836695.1 Pseudoalteromonas sp. 78C3 | reverse complement strand
ACGAGCAGAGAAACCTGCATATAAATATCATTCCTCCAAACCATTTTTATTGATATTAAAAAACTAGACAGAAAAAGTAAAACAGTGCCAAATAAACCAAAGCTGACTACCCACCCTATTACATAGTTTTCTATTACATTAATACCAATATAAAACTCTATATTATTCATAATTGAAGCTGAAGCACCTAGCAGCCATTCACTGATACTTAATTGTTCTAAAATAATAAATACATCAAAACGCGCTTGTGCGCTGCCATCTATATACAGTTTACTTATAATCCGCTCACCCACTGGTGTAAGTGTAAGAATTAAGATTATTGCTATCAACGTGAGTAAAAAAAATGCCTGCGCTAATGCAAATTTAAGTTTTGACATTTTAATGCCTGCTGAAAAAAAACGCATCGAGCTTGGTAGCGTCATTATTACGAAGCCGGCCAAAAACATTCCTGCGGCTCCTCTTCCACCAAAAGCAAATAGCGCGATTAATATAACTGTAAAATAAATAAAGACAGGGATCTTCGTTTTATTTAATAATAATAAAGCTAAAGAGGCAGTAATTAATGCATTATTTAATGGATGTGTTAATAGGGCAGTTGAACGAAAATGTGAAAAGCTTGAAAAACTAACATCAACCAAAGTTTTGCCTAATATAAATTCTAAGATAGCAATTACGGCATTAATAAATAACAAATAAGCTACTAGCTTTAATAGCTTGTCTTTATGTTCGTTTGTTAATTGGCTTAAAATATATATAGCCAACAATGCAGACACTATTGTATCTATTAAATAGGCCATACCTGAAGTACCAAATCGATATAATCCATATAATACAACAATAGAAACACTCAGCGAACTTATTAGCCAAGTGCTCTTTAGTTCTTTTAAATTACCTAACGGTTTACTGATACCTTTTTTAAGCGTAAGCAATACAGTAAAAAACAATAAAACATAACTATATATATGGATTTTTACTAAAGGGCTACCGCCATCAGAAACATATTTAACACCTAAATCTTCCAGCAGATACCCGCCTAAAATAAAAGAAGATATAAAAACGAAAAACATCGCTCTATACATGGTTTGGCTATTCATGATTGCGAATCCAGTGTCGGCATTTTTTATAGTTTAATAAAACCATTACTACTAAAAATGTTAATATTCCGAATAATACATTTATGGCTAAATATAAAATTGGAATATCTATATATAAGAATTGCTTTGTATAAAAAACACTGAGCAAATAGCCCATACAAGCAGATGAGAAAATTATTTTATATACTTGTCTAGGAATGATGAATTTATAATCTTTTTTAAGTGATACAAATAAACTTAGAAAAAAAGATATCAAGCTAGTTATTAAAAAAGAGAATGCTGCACCGGTTAACCCATATTTTGGTATTAATATCGTTAATAATACTAAATTTAATAGCAATGATATTAAGCTTATTCTCGGTATATACTTAGTACTTAATGAAAATTGAAGACCATGATCTATATAATGCGCTTTTACATTCAAGATAAAAACTGCTGCACATAATATGTAAATTATAGTCGTTCCTTGCGACAAATATTCTTCGCTGAGCAGTAATTGAGTAATCGGTTGAGCTAATACACAAAAGCCTAATAGTCCTGGTAACGTAATAAACATTAGAAGCGTTAAATACTCGCTATGGGCTTTATATAATTCAGTCTTGTTATTAATTTTTTTTGTGAGTTCAGGGTAGCTCGGCAAAGCAACAACCATAAAAATTAATGCGCCTATCCCCAAAAGAATGTTCGAAATAGCCGCATAGATGCCCGTTTGAGCCAAACTCAATGAATCAGCGATAAAGTAACGATCTAAACGACTTGATATGGACGCTACGAGGCCACTTACCATTAATGGTATTCCATAAGTATAAATAATATTGGCATCAACTGAAAAAAGTTCTTTTATACTTATCTTTAAGCTCTTAAATACAATTATACCTGCTATAAAATTACTTAAGGCTAAAGCAAATAGAGCCAGTAATAAATCTGCTTTAATTATTAGAAAAAACCAGGTAAATATTATCGCCAATACAGATTGAACTAAAACAGCGAGCCGATACGGATTCAAGCGTTCCATAACTCGTGCTAACTCTAAATAAAATAAGTACAACGCTTTAGTTACAAAAAGTATAAATGTAGTAACTAAAATATTTAAACTTAATAAATCGGTTAAATACAGCCCTAAAACCACCAAAAAAAATGCAGGTATGGTACAACACAAAATTATAGAACACGCTATAGCAGCAAAACGTGAGTGTTGCTCTTTAATTTTACTTGGTAATAGACGTAGCATGCTCGAGTTGACCCACTGAGCAGCAACTGCTCTTACTATTTCAACGGTAAGCAGCATTAGTGACAACATACCATATTCAGTAGTTGTTAATAGCTTTGTATGAATACTAATTAAAGCGAAAACACTTATTGCTGCAAATATTTGAACAGGTGCATATTTTAATAGTTGTTTAAGCATCATTTAACTTCATCTATAACTTTTACATATAAATCACTGTATTGCTCAAAAATGCATGTAATATTAAATTTAGTTTCGAGAGCGCGTTTCGAGTAGTCTACGTTATGCTTTAAAACAAGATTATTAATTTTGTCGGGGCTCAACGAGTCTGAGTAATATAAAACCCCCATTTTTTCAAAGAAAGCTTTCTCATCTTCAAGTATGCCAACCTCAGTGGCAACTAGAGGCAGACCAACAGCTAACATCTCTAAAGGAGCTAAGCCAAAAGTCTCTTCGCTAGAAGTAAAAACACCTAAATCAGCATTAAGGTATTGCTCAACAATTTGGGTTTTGTTTAGCTTACCTAAAAAGCTCACTTTTCCTTCTAAGCCCAAAGAAGTCACCTGCTTTTTAAGTTGCTCAGTGTATAGTCTATCGGCGGCTGGCCCGATAATAATTAGAGAAGACCCAAGACCACTTTTGACTAATTTATTAAACAAAACGATAGAATCTTCGACTCTCTTTCTTGGTGTTAATAATGCACAGGTCACAACCTTTATTTCTTTTCGTTCACGTTTTATATAATCAGCTTTAAAATATTCTTGATCAATTGGGTTATGAACCACTTCTGGTTGAAAACCATCTTTTAGTAATGCTTTCTCTAACTGCTTACCAACAACAACTACATAATCCTTTCGGTTTTTCACTATTTTAGGAATAACTTTTTCATGTAATAAATTGTTTATTAGACCAACATTACGACGGGCTATTTTTTTATAACTATGAACAGTTACAACAGCCTTTCCTTTGTAGCCGCAGCCCAATAAAAAGCTCCAAAGATGTGTATGAACTAAATCTGGCTTGAGTAATTTTAATAATTTACGAATATGCCAATTTTGCCAGAGAATACCTGGAATTTTTAAACCAGTTTGCTTACTAGATGCTGGCAACCAAATAAAATCCACGTTATCGGCTAAGTTAATAACTTCACCTGTGTAGGATGTTTTACTCTGCGGATCGAGCCCAATGATAGTAAACTTAAAGTTCGTGTCAGAATGATTAACCAAGTATTCGGCAAACATTTGGCAAACACTGTCTACCCCACCACAGTTTTCTGTACCCCACTCATAAGTTGAGAGGGGCATAATTAGTGCTATATGTTTTTTATCCATAATACTTATTCATAATATAACGACCGGGATCATTTTGGTTTACTACACGGGAAGGATTACCTACAGCCGTTGCATTTTCAGGTATATCCTTAACCACTACTGCACCAGCACCAATAGTAACGTTATTGCCTATAACAATATTTTCTACAATACATACCATAGGCCCTATGTATACATTATTACCAATAGAGGCAGCTTTGCCGTGATTGCTGCCTATATTTACAAATTGACTGATATTGCAGTTAATTCCAATTTCTACTGATGGGCTAATAACGATTCCAGTTGCATGCCCTAAATAAAGTCCGGCGCCAATTTTTGCTTCTTTAGGTATTTGAATTTGATATTTAATTGAAAGATGAGTATGCATATATCGAGCAAAAAGTTTTAATATCGAATTACTGGAGCTAGTAAGCCTTAACCAAAATGTATATTTAAAAGATCGATTATTGTTTAACAAATTTTTTATTAATAAATTATTTGAATAACGGCCAGTTTGACGGCTTAAGTCACTTTTAATTAGCTCAAATGGAGTCATCATTTAACTTACATTATCCCGCGCGTGTCTATAACAACTTTTGAGGCAAATTCTGTTTTATCTGCTGCTTTAAATTGTTTGTGATCTACTAGCACTACTATAATATTAGCTTGCTCTAATGCTGTTTCTAATGTTGTAAGCTCTACACCTTTTGATGAAAGCTTTTCAGGTAATTCTTGTATATTAGGTTCTACTGCTAAAATTTTACCTACGTTTTGTGTGGCTAGCTCTTGTACTATTTGTAATGCAGGGCTTTCACGCAAGTCGTCAATATCGGCTTTAAATGCAAGCCCTAAACACGCTATAACTGGGCGTTTAAACTCGTCAGCGGCTTTAGCTATTTTACTTATTACGTAATGCGGTTTTGCATCATTTGTTAAACGCGCTTGTTTAATTATTTTTGCTTCGTCTGGGCAGCTAGCAACAATAAACCACGGATCAACAGCAATACAGTGTCCTCCAACACCCGGGCCTGGGTTAAGTATATTTACGCGAGGGTGGCGATTAGCTAATTTAACTAATTCCCACACGTTAATTTTAAGCTTGTCGCAAATTACCGATAGTTCATTAGCAAATGCTATGTTTACATCACGAAATGAGTTTTCTGTTAGTTTTGCCATTTCAGCTGTACGTGCGTTTGTTACGATGCATTCACCACGCACAAATGTTTCATATAATTTTACTGCTTTTTCGCTACACGTTTTACTCATACCACCGATAACACGGTCGTTAGATACCAGCTCTTGTAGTACATAACCTGGTAATACGCGTTCAGGGCAATGTGCGACGTTAATGTCGGCAGCATCGCCTTTATCTTGTGGGAACGATAAATCAGGGCGAGCTTCACTTAGCCATTGTGCTAGTTGCTCTGTTGCACCTACTGGCGAGGTTGATTCTAAAATGACTAAATTGCCTTTTTCGAGTACTGGGGCAATAGTTTTAGCTGCAGATTCTATGTAGCTTAAATCTGCTTTATGATCACCGCTTTCGCTATGGATAAATGGTGTTGGTACTGCAACCATAAATACATCCGCTTTTTCTGGAACCGTTGTGGCTCGTAAGTTACCTGTAGAAACAACACCGCGTACAATAATATCTAAATCAGGCTCTACAATATGTATTTCACCAGCGTTAATTGTATCAACCGCTTTTTGATTTACATCTAAACCAATAACGTTGATCCCTCTTGAGGCTATTACAGCTGCTGTTGGTAGTCCTATGTAGCCTAAACCTACTACTGATACTGTTTTAATTGTCATTACAAAATCCTTTAAAAAACGTTTTATTGCACGTTAAAGTGTTGTTTAATTTTTGAAATAATACGCTCACACGCTTTCCCATCACCATATGGATTATGTGCTCGGCTCATTGTTTGGTAATCAGCTTGATTTGTTAGTAGGTTTTTAACTTCATCTATAATTCGATTTTTATCGGTGCCTACTAATTTAACTGTACCTGCAGCAACTGCTTCTGGACGTTCTGTTGTATCGCGCATTACTAGAACAGGTTTACCTAAGCTTGGTGCTTCTTCTTGTACGCCGCCTGAATCGGTTACTATTATGTGGGCTTTACTCATCAGGTATACAAATGGCAAGTAGTCTTGAGGTTCTATAAGCTGTACGTTTTTAACGTCTTTTAAAATACGATTTACAGGCTCACGTACATTTGGGTTTAAATGCATAGGGTAAAGTACTTGCGCCTCTGGATGTGCAAGTGCTATTTCTGCTAGTGCTTCGCAAATACGTTCAAAACCACCACCAAAACTTTCTCGTCTGTGGCCTGTTACTAAAATTAACTTTTTACTTTCGTCTAATTCTGGAAACTTTGCTTTTAGTGTGTTTATTAATACTTTATCTGTTTTTACTTTATCAACAACTTGTAATAGTGCATCTATTACGGTGTTACCCGTTATAACTATGTCGCTTAAATTAACGCCTTCGTTAAGTAAGTTTTGCTGTGAAGTATCTGTTGGCGCAAAGTGAAGTTTTGTAATCGCACCTGTTAATTTGCGATTTCCTTCTTCTGGCCAAGGAGACCCTAAATTACCTGTGCGTAAGCCAGCTTCTACATGCCCTACCGGAATTTGTTGATAAAATGCAGCAAGGCTTGCTGAAAGTGTTGTACTTGTATCGCCATGAACAAGTATTAGGTCTGGCTTAAACTCTTCCAAAATAGGTTTTAAACCTAAAAGAATATTGGTGGTTACATCGTATAAACTTTGGCCTGGTTTCATTATGTTTAAGTCGTATTCTGGTACAATTTCGAACAGGTCTAAAACTTGATCTAGCATTTCTCTATGCTGCGCGGTAACGCATACTTTAGCCTCGAAACCATCAGTTAAATTCAATGCTTTGACTAATGGTGCCATTTTAATAGCCTCAGGACGCGTACCAAATATGCTCAATATCTTAATAGCCATTACTTTCCTTAATTTGAATAATTCAATTTATTAGTTGCTTACAGCAAATAGCTTTTTAACTTGTTGGGTAAATTCCTGACCCATTTGACTCGATTGCATTGCATATTCGACATTAGCAAGCATATAACCTAACTTAGAACCACAATCATGTGACTTACCTCTTAGATGGTATGCTTCTAGAGTTTCCAAATGGCGTAATTGTAATAATGCATCAGTAAGCTGTATTTCACCGCCCGCACCTGGTGGGGTGTACTCAAGCAAACCCCAAATAGCGGTAGATACAACATAGCGCCCTGTAATAGCTAAATTACTTGGCGCTTCGTCGTTATTAGGTTTTTCGACCATGTTTTTAATTGCAGCATTTTCACCTGCATTTATTTTTTTACCGGCTAAATCAACCACACCATATTGATGCACTTGCTCTTGAGGCACTGGCTCTACCATTACTTGGTTGAAGCCTGTTTTATCGAATCGGTCGATCATTTGGCTTAAATTGTCAGTTTTTGAATTTGATTTATATTTATCAATAATTACATCGGGTAGCATTATCGCAAATGGGTTATTACCAACAATTGGACGCGCTGCTAATACCGCGTGGCCTAAGCCTAGTGGTGCTGATTGGCGCACAGAAATTACCGTTACATCTGTTGGTACTATTGAGCGAACCTCTTCTAGCAGGCTACGTTTTACACGTGCTTCTAGCGTGGCTTCTAGCTCAAAGCTAGTATCAAAGTGATTTTCTATTGAGTTTTTTGAAGCGTGTGTAACCAATACTATTTCTTTTATGCCAGCGGCTACAGCTTCGTTAACTACATATTGGATTAAAGGTTTGTCTACCAGAGGGAGCATTTCTTTAGGGATGGCTTTTGTGGCTGGTAACATACGCGTACCAAGGCCTGCTACAGGTAATACTGCTTTTAAAACTTTCACTTTAATTCCTTTCATTATTTTGCTAACAGCAAAAAAGGGATAACTAAAGCTGAATCCCTTTTAAGCGCTTCACAAGCCTTGTGAGATTGCTATTATACACAACACAATAATGCACTCAATAATTAAAGAGTACTTTTTGATTGTTTTTTTGTTAAATTTATGTTGCATCAAATTCGATTTCATCACACTATTTCAGTACTCCCATACTTTTTGGTGATCTACCTTTTCAAAGCTAGCAATACTATACTAGGCTTAGCTTGTTTGGTTATTTGGAAAAACAGACTTAAAGGAACATTTGTGCGTTTAGGGTTTTGCATTTTATTATTAGTGTCTTTGTTTGTATGCGCACAAGATATGCTTTTGCATTTACGCAATAGCGATATAATTGCGCGCGCTCAAAAACAGTATGGTGATGAGGGCCATAAACGCATTAAAAACTGGTTAAGTTTTATTGATGAATCGGCTGACAAAAGTGAATGGCAAAAAATCCATTTGGTGAATGACTTTTTTAATAAGCACATTAAATACAAAACAGATGATGAGCTTTGGCACCAAAAAGATTATTGGGCCACCCCGCTTGAAAGCTTAGGCGTTGGCATGGGTGATTGTGAAGATTACGTAATTGCCAAATACTTTACGTTAATAGCACTTGGGATTCCCGAAGATAAAGTACGTTTAATGTATGTACGTCAAAAAACAGTTAATCAACCTCACATGGTGCTGATATATATTGAAACTCCTAATCAAATCCCCTTTGTTTTAGGTAACTTTAATACTAAACTACTGCCCGCTAATAAACGCCCTGATTTAACACCTATATATAGTTTTAATGGCCAAGGTTTATGGTTAGCCAAATCAAAAGGGTTAGGCAATAAAGTAAAAAATAGCCGTGGTGTTTCTGCGTGGAACACCATGCTAGAGCGAATTGAACAAGGTGAGCTTGCGCCCGCCAAAAGTGATAAAGGAACACCGAGTTATGTCTCGACTTTTTAAAAATGGATTAAGTTTAAAAACCCAAGTATATGGTCTTATTATATTGATTTCGGTACTTTCGTTTTTTGTACGCGTAATTACTGACGTTGATACCACTCGCCAATACTTACAAACGCAAATGGGTAGCCACGCGCAAGATACAGCAACAAGCTTAGGGCTTTCTATTTCACCCTACCTTGAAGAAGATAGCTTAATGATTGCCCAAACCATGGCAACCGCTATTTTCGACTCAGGTTATTACAAACAAATAAAATTTACTAACGCCGATAGTAACGTGGTATTTAACCTAACAAGCCCAAAACGCGTTGAGTCTGTACCTAATTGGTTTATTACAGCAGTAAAGCTCAACGCCCCTACTATGCAATCAGAATTAAACAATGGCTGGATCATGGCGGGAGTGCTTGAAGTAACAAGCCATGTTGGGCAATCGTATTTAACGCTATGGGAGCATACTAAACGCAGCTTTTATGGTTCTTTATTATTATTAGTAGCGTCGCTTGCTGTAGCATATTTAATATTACGTGCTGTATTTAAACCTTTAAAAGCAGTAGAAAACCAAGCACACTTGGTAACGCGTAAGCGCTTTACATTAAACGACGAAATACCTGTTGCGCGCGAGCTACGTACTGTGACTAAAGCCATTAATAATATGGTAATGAACCTACAAAGCACCTTTGACTCTTTAACAAAGCAAACACAAGCACTTACCGACGAGGTATATGTAGACTCACTCACAGGACTGGGTAACCGCCGTTCGTTTGAAAATCACTTTAACTCAGTGGTTGACACCATTACTAGCGATACTCCAATCACTGCAATGATGATTACTCTCCCCTCACTTGCTAATATTAACCAAACTGTAAGTTACCAAGATGGTGACGAGCACGTACATGATGTAAGCGTTACTTTACAAAATGTAATTGGTGCTTTAACTAATTCTAAAATATTTAGACTTAACGGTAGTACTTTTATTGCTTTAGCACCATTCGATATGCAATTTTTAAATAGAACACGCCTCGATATAAATGATGCTTTTAGTAAACAAAAAAACAGCTTACACGTAAATGGTTTTGCTAACTTAGCGTTAGTAATTGTTGATAAAGGCTCGTCTATTGGGAGTGTACTTTCAGCGCTTGATACTGGCTGTACTATTGGCGATTCGGCTGTAAATAAAGTAGATAAAGATACTTTGTTTAGTGTTAAAGAGTGGCGTTCGCTTATTAAATCAATTATTGCTACTGGTGAAGTTAGTTTTTCGGTGCAGCCAGTTAAACGCACTAAATCAGAAAACAAGCAGTGCTACTTTGAGGTGTTTGCTCATTTTACACATGAAGGCGAAAAGGTTAATAATGGCCATTTATTTGCTATGGCCGAAAAGCTTAACTTAACCGAAGAGTTAGACAAAAAAATAATTCGTAACTTTGTAAATGTTAAAGAGCAACACCCAGACGATACATTTGCGTTAAATATTAGTAAAGCTTCGTTGTATTCAACTGACTTTATTGAATGGCTTACTCTTTATGCTCACACTAAACCAATTATTAAAACAAACTTGGTTTTTGAATTGCATGAAATTAGCTTACTTTATAACGTGCATGTTGCCTCTTTACATATAGATACAATAAAAGATATTGGCATAAGTGTGTGTGTTGAACACTTTGGCACTAGTTTAACCTCGTTTAGATACTTGCAAGGGTTAGATATAGAATATATAAAAATAGATGGTAGCTATATTCAAGATTTGTTAGATAACACCCAAAGCCAATTTTTTATTCAAACAGTTAATAATATTTGTCATGGCTTTGGTATTAAAGTTTTAGCTTGTTTAATTGAAAAACCTGAAACTTTAAAGGTACTTGAAGGTTTAGGTTGCGATGGCGTACAGGGCAATTTAATAATGCCCCCCTCTAAAATACTAAAAACTAATAATAATGGCGTAAATAAAGAGTTTACTTTTTGCACCGATACGCTAAAATTTTGTAATTAGATAATTTCTTAAAGGGACACAAGATGAAATCACTTTTATTTGCTAGTTTATTTGTTAGCGTATCTGCATTTGCAACGTTTCCAGTTTATGCACAATCAGACAATGATGTAATAGTACAGACTGATAACCTTAATACGTTAATTAATATTTTAAATAATGCATCTGCAGATATACCTTCTGAAGAACTACAAAAAAAATTAGTTGCTGCTATTGAACAACTATGTCAGAACACTGCTCCATTGGATTTAGACTCCCCAATAGCTAATGGAACTTGCTCGTCTGAACAACTTGATATAATAATGAATGCAGTAATTGCCGCAATTGGCGTAGATAGTCCATTTATTTCAGACTTTTTAGCTGCGTTAGTAACTGCAGGTGTTGATAGCGATGCAGTAACGCTTGCCGCGATTACTGCTGGAGTTGATGCCACAATAGCTTCGGAGGCCACTGCAGCTGGCCCAACTGAGCCTACAGCACCAACTGGCCCTGTAATTGTAAACCTACCAACAATCCCACTACCGCAAGGTGCTGGCGGTACTGGTGGCGATGCAGGTATATCTGAAGTCGGCAACTAACAGTTATCTAAATAATAATAACGCGGCCTTTGGGCTGCGTTTTTATTTTAGACCCATTACTTTAAGCTCCTACCTTTTAGCTCCTTGTTTGAGAATCCTGTGAATCGTTTTATATTTTTTTTACTATGCGCTATTTTATTTTTGCTGCCCTTACCATTAGGGAGTTACCGCCCTTGGGCAATTTTAGCAATGGGGATCTTAATTAGTGCTACCTTTTTCATCCATTTAGTTTACAGCAGTATTAATAACGATCAGCCTTTATACCCACCTTTATATTCTTGGCCCTTATTTACTGTACTCAGTATAGTGGCGGGCGTATGCGCAGTACAAATATTTACCGTAAGTGTTGACCCGTTTCAAACTAAACAAATGCTTATTAAAACAAGTTTTATGATTTTATTTTGCTGGCTATTATTTATTTATTGTAATACTGAAAAGCGTATTAAAAATTTAATATATGCAATTATAAGTGCCGGTGTGTTTCAGGCTTTGTATGCCACTTATTTAAATTTATCGCCAGATATAATTAGCCCGTTATTTGGCTATAAACATACCGAACGTGCTATTGGTACGTTTACTTATTCTAACTTTTTAGCAAATTTTTTAGCTTTATGTTTATGTTTGGGTATTGGTGTTTTAGTTAGTGAGCTAAAACGCTCTACTAGCGATTACAAACAAACATTAAAACAAACGCTTCGTGCGTGGACAGAAATACTTTTAAGCTCAAAAATAATTTTACGTATTTCGTTAATTATTATTATTGTTGCGTTAATTTTAACGCGTAGCCGTATGGGTAACTCTGCATTTTTTATTGCATTAATGGTTGTTAGCTTACTCGCGTTTTTTATTTACAGGCAAAAACCTAAAGCGTTTAAGCTACTTATAGTTAGTTTTTTTATAATCGATTTAATTATTATTGGCGCTATATTTGATGTAGAAAAAGTTAAACAGCGTATTAGCGAAACCAGTATTTCATCAGAAACCCGCGACGAGGTTGTACGTGATTCAATACCGCTCATTTTAGATAAACCTTTGTTGGGCTCTGGTGGTGGTACATTTTATACTGCGTTTCCGGCGTATCAGTCTGAGCCTTATTCGGGTTATTACGATAATGCTCATAACGATTACATACAGTTTGCAGTAGAGCTGGGTATACCCACTACAGCGACACTGGGCTCACTTATACTTTATTGTTTATGGTTATGTATAGCGACTATTAGAAAGCGTAAAACAGCGTTGTTTCAGGGCGTTGCTTTTGGTTGTGCCATTGCAATTATAGATATGCTGCTGCATTCGTTGGTAGATTACTCTTTACAAGCGGGTGCAAACTCTATGTTGTTTATGACTATTTTATGCTTGGCAATATTAAGTAGTAAATTACCCGCGTCTAAACGAAGCCGAAAAGAGCATGGTTAAATACAAAGCTAAGTAATTACCTAATATAGTGATTAGAGGCTGCGCTTCTCACGCGAGCAAGCTCTGCTTCTACCGCCGAGGTTCAATTTACGGTTAACTTGTTAGCGTGACAAGCAAAGCCTGTAATAAGTAATTTATGCACTAAGAGGTTAAGAGGCGCTGCGCTTTTAGAGAAGGGAATGAACACAAAATGCAGTTTTGCTGGTATTCTGCCTTTTCATCTACCCCCTCTTTGTGCAAATAGACCTTTGATTGATTTTATTAGT
>NZ_PJAV01000082.1:0-13069 GCF_002836695.1 Pseudoalteromonas sp. 78C3 | reverse complement strand
GCGCGCTAAAATAGTTTCTATAAATTTTTTACCAAATGAGCCTGTACCACCGGTGATCAAAACTGTTTTATTATTTAACATAATTTTTCCTTGACTCTATTTCCAAATGCCTTTTGTATCAACCAAATAAGCAGTGTTTATTTTATTAAATTTAAATTCTTTATGATCTACCAATAACAAGTGAATATCTGCATTCTTTTTTGCATTATTAAATGTAGATAACTCAAATGTCGTTATATTAAATGGTAGTTCTTTTATATTAGGCTCTACAGCAATAACAGTCCCTGAATGTAATTCAGCTACTTGCTTTGTAATATTTAAAGCTGGGCTCTCACGCAAATCATCTATATCAGGCTTAAATGCTAAGCCATAGCAAGCAATAGTCACGTCTTTTGCTGCTTTAGTTGGATTAGCTTGTAAATAATCAGCAATAGCAATTTTAACTTTATTTATTACCCATAACGGTTTTCCATCATTCACTTTTCGAGCCGTATGAATTATTTGTGCTTCATCCGGTGTTTTGCTAACTATAAACCATGGATCTACTGCAATACAATGTCCGCCAACGCCAGGGCCTGGTTGTAAAATATTAATACGTGGGTGGCGATTAGCAAGCGATATTAATTCCCATACATCTATGTCTAACTTATCGCAAATGATTGATAATTCATTAGCGAAGGCAATTTGTACATCTCGGCATGAGTTTTCTGTAAGTTTTGCCATTTCTGCGGTGCGGGCGTTAGTTATAACACATTCACCTTGTACAAATGTTTTGTAAAGCTCTACCGAACGGGCAGAGCATTTAGCGGTAATACCACCAATGACACGATCGTTTTCAACTAGTTCACGCACTACATGCCCTGGTAATACTCGCTCAGGACAATGCGCTACGTTGACATCAGCTTCTTCACCAGCAACTTGCGGGAACGATAAATCTGGGCGCGCTGCTGCCAACCATTCGGCCATTTGCTCTGTAGCACCCACTGGTGATGTTGACTCCAGTATTACTAAGTCACCTTTTTTAAGCACTGGCGCGATAGCTTCACTGGCTTTTTTGATATAACTTAAATCAGGTTCAGGTATTGCTGAGTCATTTCCTGTATTTAAAGTGCTTTTGAATGGAGTTGGTACAGCGATTAAAAATGCATCCGCTGGTTCTGGTACTGTTGTTGCTTTTAAATACCCTTCAGTCACGGCTGCATGAACTATAGTGTCTAGATCTGGCTCTACAATATGAATTTCACCACGGTTAATAGTGTCAACTGCATGTTGATTTACATCAACCCCTATTACTTTTATTTTTCGTGATGCAAACATGGCTGCAGTCGGTAAGCCAATATAGCCCAAACCAACAACTGAAATCGTATTAAATGACATGGTAGTCCTTTTAAATAGGTTCTATAACTTTAATTTTAAATCTCTTAACGCAAACTTATTTATATATTTTTAAGTTTGAGAGTTTATTTTTTATAATGTTAAAACACGATATAAAACCGCTGCTACAAGTTAATTTTTTGCAAGAATATCACAAATCCGTTGGCACGCTTTACCATCGCCATATGGATTATGAGCGCGGCTCATTGTTTTATATGACCCGTCATTAGTTAAGAGCTCGTTTAATGCTGAGGTTATTTTTGCTATATCTGTGCCAACCAACTTAACCGTACCAGCATCGACTGCTTCAGGGCGCTCAGTTGTATCTCGCATAACTAATACAGGTTTGCCTAAACTTGGTGCTTCTTCTTGGATACCACCTGAGTCTGTTAAAATAATATGCGACCGATTCATCAAGTACACAAACGGTAAGTATTGTTGAGGCTCTATTAAGTGCACATTATCAACGTCTTTTAATATACGCTTTACAGGCTCTTGAACATTTGGATTTAAGTGTACAGGGTAAAGTATTTGGCAATCTGGGTGCGCTTTAGCTGTTTGCGCTAATGCCTCACAAATTCGCTCAAATCCACCACCAAAGCTTTCGCGGCGGTGGCCGGTAACTAAAATAAGCTTTTTGTTTTCATCAAGCATTGGGAACTGACTAGCTAACGTATTACTTAAATCGGTGTCATTTTCTATTTGTTGCTTAACGAGTAATAGCGCATCTATAACGGTGTTACCGGTCACGAATATATTTTCACTCGTGTAGTTTTCTTTTAAAAGATTTGTTTTCGAAGTTTCTGTTGGCGCAAAATGAAGCTTTGTTAAAGAACCGGTTAGTTTACGATTACCTTCTTCTGGCCATGGTGAATAAATGTTACCTGTACGCAAACCAGCCTCAACATGCCCCACTGCTATTTGCTCGTAATATGCTGCAAAGCTTGCTGCAAACGTAGTTGCCGTGTCACCATGTACCAGCACTACATCAGGTTTGAACTCTTTAAGAACCGGTGTTAGCTCTAATAAAATACGGCTGGTTATCTCTGGTAATGTTTGCCCAGCTTTCATTAAATTTAAATCGTAATTAGGTAATATTTTAAATAGTTCAAGTACTTGATCTAGCATTTCACGGTGTTGCGCTGTCACACAACATCTTGATTCAAAACGCTCATCTGCGGCAAGAGCATGAACCAGTGGAGCCATTTTAATAGCTTCAGGCCGAGTACCGAATACCGTTAATACTTTCACTTTTATATCCTTTAATAAATCAAATTTAGATTTTACCGTAACCAAATTTAGTTACGTTTATATGTCAACTTCATAGAGGAATGGGAGTTAATTTTCACTATTTTACGGTGTAAAACATCCCAGCATTCCCACTACGAGTAACCGATTGGTCGTTATGCAGTTGTATTTTAGCAATTTAATGTCTCAGCTTTTTAATTAACCCCTGAGACACTTTTTTCCACTTTGAGACAGTCATTTTAAACTATCTCATTGTAATACCTTGTTTTTATACTTTTTATAAAAAGTGCCCAATAGGCCCTTTTTAGTATATTGAATATTATTTATCGCTTTTATATTCGTAATTATAGTACCCGTAATAGCCGTATGCATTACTGGCTTTTTTAACAACACCGTTAAATACCACGCCTTTTACATCGATACCATTTTGTTCAAAGCGATTACGGGTTAACTCTATTTCTCGCACATGATTTTGCCCAAAACGCGTTACAAGTAATGTAGTGCCCGTATGCGCACTTACAATTGCGGGGTCGGTTACTGCAAGTATTGGAGGCGTATCAATAATTATAATGTCGTAAGCAGCGCTTACTTCTTCAACTAATTTACTAAAGTTACTATGCATTAATAGCTCAGAAGGGTTTGGCGGTATTTGACCGCGCGTTATAACACTTAAACCTTCAACCTTAGTTGGCTTAGTAACTTGCTCTAGGTTTAAACGACCTGATAGGTAGTCACTCAAGCCATCGTCCCACTTTAAACCAAACTGGGTTTGCAAGTAGCCTTTACGCATATCGGCATCAATAATAAGTACTTTTTTACCGCTTTGAGCGAGTACAGAGGCTAAGTTAACCGATATAAACGATTTACCTACGCTTGGGCTTGGGCCCGATATAGCAATAATATTGTTTTTAGCTTCCATCATCGCAAAGTGCAAACTGGTACGTAAACTACGTAGGGCCTCTATTGCTAGGTCTGCTGGGTTATCAAGCGCTAATATGCTTTTAGGCTTATTTGTTTTGTTTTTACGGGCTCGCTCGGCAAAGCCACTTAGTTTATCTTGATAGTCTGAGTGCGGTACACTTGCGTATACAGGTAAGCCTAGCGCTTCAATTTCAGCTGGGTCTTCAACCCCTTTATGCATTGCCTTTTGTATAAGCACAATAGCCACAGCTAACATACCACCTAGCATAGTGGCCATTACCACTATTAATGCTTTTTTCGGTTTAACTGGCTTGCTGGTGTTTACCTCAGCGTAGTCAATAATACGTACGTTACCTACAGTGCCTGCACGTACTATATCTAGCTCTTGTGTTTTGCTAAGTAGTAGTGTGTAAATTTGGTTGCTTACCTCAACATCGCGTTTTAAGCGTAGCAGCTCTTGTTGAGTTTCTGGCAGATTACCTACCTCACCTACAAGCTCTTGCTTTTGGCTTTCAACCGCCTCTATTTGCTCAAGTATACCTTGGTATGTTGGGTGATCTTTTTTGAACTTACGGCCAAGCTCTAAACGCTTTAGGTTTAGCTCTTGTAATTTAGTTTCAAGCTTTACAACTTGTTCAAGCACGCCTTGTGTTTCGAGCGTTATATTTATTGATTGGCGTTTTATTTGGTAGTCATTAAAGCGTTGCTCTGCGTATTCAAGCTGTTTTTTAATTTCAGGCAATTGTACTTCTAAAAATTCCAGCGACTTTTGTGCCTCGGCACTATTGCGCTCAACATTACGGCGTACATAAATAGCGGCCACTTTATCGAGTACTTTTTCGGCATAGCTTGGTTTAGTGCTTTGTAAGCTTAAGTTAATTATGCCTGAGTCTTTACCTTTTTCGCTTGCGCCAATTGCAGTTTGAAGGTCTAAAATAGTATTTAAGCGATCTTTACGGGTAATTGTAAACTCTGTACCCGCGCGTGCATTTAAAGTACGAATGGTTAGGTTAAACTTACCGTTTGTAAGTTCCTCGCCCACTTTACCCGATAATATTTGCTCACCGTCACCATTTAAAAGTACAAGGCTATTATTAGCCTGTGCTATCAAGGTAAACCCTTGATTAATTGCAAAACGTGGTACATCAAATCTAAATACATTTATACTTTCACCGCCCCATGCGTAGCTGCTTGCTCCAAAACTAGGTTCAGCTAAGTCGCCATTTTCCATTGGGGTGAATTTACGATATGCTCGGCTACCTATAAACGGGAATAGCTTAGGCTCTGCTATTACATCAAGCTTTAAAGTGTCTACTGCCTCACCTATTATACTACGCGACTTTAATAGCTCTATTTCGGTTACTGCAGCTGATGTACTTTCGAACATGCCTGCCATATCGTCAAAACCAGGAACTGATGCGCCGCCGTCTTCAACTTGTATCATGGCTGTTGCCTGATAAACAGGGGTACTCAATACTGCATAAATAACACCTACAAACATAAACAACGCAGTTACCGCTACTATAAAATATTTGCGATCGAGCAATGCGCCTAATAGCGCCATTAAATCAATTTCTTGCGTTGGTTGTGTGTTATTAGTGTTTTTATTATTAGCGCTACTAGCGCTGTTATTCGGCTGGGTATTCATTAAATTAGCCATTCCTTATAAATACTTTTGCCAAGCGCTACACGCGCTGTCGATTAATGTGTAAACGTGTTCAAAAGCCTCTTGGCTTTGGCGGTACGGATCGGGTATTTCAGCGTTATTAATCCATTTGCCGAGTAAAAACGTTTTACCGCGCGCCTCTGGGTAGCGAGCATGTACGTCGTTTAAATGGCGTTCTTCCATTACGAGTATTACGCTGTTTTGCGCTACTAAGCTTGATGTAAGCTGCTGGCCTTGGTGAGCATCCATATTAACGCCATGTGCGAGTGCTATTTGCTTTGCTTTTGCATCTGCTGGTTTGCCTTCAAGTGCTGTTAACCCTGCAGACGATACTTTAATATTTTTGCCTTCAAGCTTTTGCTTTAAAACATACTCACCTGTTGGGCTGCGGCAAATGTTACCTGCACACACCACTAAAACTGAATCAAACATTTTTAAAAACCCTTAGTTTGCAGTTATATCGTCAACACTATCTACAGTAGCGATTGAAGGTAATAGTAAGCTAATTACACGGTTCCAACGGGCAAGTGGTGCCGATGTTACGTATACAATATCGCGCGGTTGTAGCTCAAATTGCTCAGCTAATACCATTGCTGCTATATTTTTAGCGTGTAACTGGTACACGTTTGCAATAACGCCGGTTTGCTCCAGGTCACTTTTACGCAGTACAAATACACCGTTAGCGTCGGCTGTTGCTTCATTTAAGCCGCCTGAGTCGCTTAGCGCTTCGGCCAAGTTTAAACCATAACGGTTAAGCGTTACTGAACCTGCTTTTTTAACATCACCTAATACAAATATTTTTTGTGCATCGTTACGATTTACATGCACTATGTCGCCATGTTGTAATAAACGGTTTTGCGAAATGTCACCATGGGCATAAAAGTCATCAAGTTTAATAACTTCTGTTTTATCGCCACGGGTAAATGTAACAGTGCGCCAATCGGCTGCATCAGTTAAGCCGCCAGCTTGGTTTAAGGCATCAATTAAGGTCAGTGGAATTTCGGTTACTGGGTATACACCAGGTTGTTTTACTTCGCCGGTAACGTAGGTTTTTTGGCTTCTAAAGCCAACTACTTTTACGTCTACTTGAGGGTCTTCTATTACTCGGCTTAGGCGTTTTACAAGCTCGTTGCGTACTTGGCTTATTGTTTTACCTGCTGCGGGTATATTTGGTGCATAAGCGTAAGTAATGGTGCCGTCTCGTTGTACTCTAAAGCCGTCAAACTCTGCGGTACGTTGTACTGCTGCGGGTATTGTTAGCTCTGGGTGATCCCATACGCCTATTGTTAGTACGTCGCCAACACCTAGTTTGTATTCGTAGTTACTTACGTTTAAACCATCGGTGCTTGAAATTGGTTTAGCTGCTATACGCGCTTGATTTTGTTTATTTATTAGTAGCGAGTCTATTATTTGAATGTTTACTTTTTCGAGATCTTGTTCGAGGTTTTGTGTTTGCTCGCCTGAGTCTATACCTTCAAAGTGGCTGCCTGGTACTATTGTACAGCCGGTCATGCTTAGTATTGCGAGTATTGATGCGAGTGATTTACAGCTTAACGCCATTGTAGAATCCCAAAATTATTTAAATATTGCACTTACTCACCAACCTTGGTGAGCACTTGTATTTTAGCCGACTAATTAAAGCATGTGCACTATTGTGAAGCAATAGTCTTTGCTTTGTAAAAGCTTTGTAACTAAGTTTTTAATTAACACTGAAATTATATCAGTATTTTCATAAGGTCTTTATGAATAAATTTAATTGATAGCCGTTTTTAGCAAAACACTTAACGCATTCATCACCAATTGCACAAAGAGAAGTGAATGATAAGCCATTTAAACAAGTGCTTTATGGCTGTTTACTTCTTTAAAGCGCAGTGTGCTCGACCTCTTCAGATTAACCACTTAAAGCTTTATTGCACAAAGAGAAGCGAATGAGGAGTAAATGAGAAGACATTTAAACAAGTACTTTATGGCTGTTTACTTCTCTAAAGCGTAGCGCCCTCTTAACCTCTTTGTGAATAGACCTTATTACGAGCTTTGCTCGTCACGCCAGCAAGCTGCGCGTCTACAAGTGAACTTAGCCACGGTGTTAAACTTTGCCGCTGGGCTTTCACTTAAAAGCGCAGCGTGTTCTTAACTTCTTTTTGAATCAATTTATTGATAATTACACAAAGAGAAGCGAATGAGGAGTAAATGAGAAGCCATTTAAACAAGTGCTTTAGGCTGTTTACTTCTTTAAAGCTCAGTGTGCTCTTAACCCTTTTGTGAATAACCCTTATTACGAGCTTTGCTCGTCACGCCAGCAAGCTGCGCGTCTACAAGTGAACTTAGCCACGTAGGTTTAAGTGCTTTGGGCACGCTTCCGCCCTTAGGTCACAGTTCCTAGTTACTGATATAAAACTATTTTTTCGCGGCATAAAGCCGCTGCTACGTTTTAATTCACGCGGCATAAAGCCGCTGCTACGCTTTTAGTTATTGTTGTTTAATATCTTTATTATCTACACTTACTTCAATTTTTTGATTAAGTAAGTTAATTAGTAAAATACTGCGCAAGTCGCCATCGGGCTCTTTGTATATTGCTTGTATATTACTGAATGAATCGTTATTCACACTGACTACATCACCTGTTTTTGGTATTTGTGATTCAGTAGTGTGTGAACGTTCATTTTTTAGCTGGTCAATTATGTGCTTAGAAACCAACTGGTAATTTGCTCCATAAGAAACAAAACCGCCTATTCCACGGGTGTTTTTTACAGCAAAAAAATTACCATTTTTTGATTCGAGGCATACAAATAAATAATTAGGGAATAAAGCAGTGTGTTTGACGGTCCGACGACCTTTAACCAACCTTTCGGTAGTTAATTTGGGGTAAAACGCTTCAATCCCTTGATTTTGCAAGTTAGTTTTGGCTCTCTCTTCTTGCTTTGGTTTGCATACGACTAAATACCAACATTCCATAGTAGCCCTTAATACATAACTAAATTGCAAAAAATACAATTCCAAACTAAACAGCGGCGACATTATAGCCAACATAGAGTGCCTATGTAAATACGCCTTAGTGGTTAATAGCCACTCACTTTAATAAATATTGTTATTGAGTTTAAAGGGAGTAAAGGCTTTAACGCTAGTTTAGTACCTATAAAGCCATGTTTAGATTGGGCTAAACAAAAGTTTAGCCGCGAAAATTTATTAAAAAATTTAATTAATATTTTTTTAATAAATATATAAATAAGAGCGCGAAGTAAATTCGCACCTACAAGTTGGTGCATATTTGTAGGTGAGGTTTATACCTCACTTTTTTTGGAGTTAAAATACGAGCGCGAAATAAATTATCACCTACAGGTTGGCGCATGTTGTAGGTGAGGTTTTATACCTCACTTGTTGTTAGGAGTTAAAACACGAGCACGAAGTAAATTCGCACCTACAGGTTAGTGCATGTTTGTAGGTGAGGTTTTATACCTCGCTTTTTGGGAGTTAATACAAGAGCACGAAGTAAATTCGCACCTACAGGTTGGTATATATTTGTAGGTGAGGTTTTATGCCTCGCTTGTTGTTAGGAGTTAAAACGTGAGCGCGAAGTAAATTCGCACCTACCGGTTGGTACATATTTGCAGGTGAGGTTTTATACCTCGCTTTTTTAGGTGTTAAAACATGAGCGCGAAGTAAATTCGCACCTACCGGTTGGTACATGTTTGTAGGTGAGGTTTTATACCTCGCTTTTTTAGGTGTTAAAACATGAGCGCGAAATAAATTCGCACCTACTGGTTGGTACATGTTTGTAGGTGAGGTTTTATACCTCGCTTTTGGTAACGCTAGGTTGGTTGAGCGCGAAGTAAATTCGCACCTACAGATAATATGCTGAAGGTGAGGTTATTAATTTAGCTCAAGCGTTAGAACCTTGAATAATTATGGCTTTACTTCTACCTTAAAATTCAATGTAACAAATTGATGACAAGGAAGCACAATGCAAATACTTCACCACGGAGCGGTTAATGGCGTTACTGGTTCGTGCCACGAGCTGGTAGTTAATGAGCAAACAAGTGTGCTTATTGATTGCGGATTATTTCAAGGCGAAGACTCTAAAGCCGACCTTTCAATTGAGTTTAATATTACCCATGTTACTGCGCTTATTGTTACCCATTGCCATATTGACCATGTTGGTCGAATACCTTACTTATTAGCAGCCGGTTTTAAGGGCCCTATTTTTACAAGTATTGCATCGGCCAGCTTATTACCTTTAGTAATTGAAGATGCTTTAAAAGTGGGTGTAACCCGCGACCCTAAAATTATAGCTGCCTGCTTAAGCTTATTAAATAAACGTATAGTTGCTGTAGATTATAAAACGTGGTTTGAACTACCTTGCAAAGGGCTCAATAAAGCTAAAGCGAGATTTCAGCGTGCGGGCCATATATTGGGGTCGGCTTACGTAGAAATTGATATTACAAATGGTGATAACAACAAACACCGTGTTGTATTTTCAGGAGACTTAGGTGCGCCATATACCCCGCTACTCCCTTCGCCTAAGCCGCCCTATAAAGCCGATACTCTAGTTATTGAATCAACCTACGGTGATAAAAATCATCAAGGCCGTAAAGAGCGTACAAAAACGCTAAAAAGTATTATTGAACGCGCCGTAGCCGACAACGGTGTTGTTTTAGTACCTGCTTTTAGTATTGGCCGCACACAAGAGCTGCTATATGAGCTTGAGCAACTCATACATAGCTCATCTAAAAAGTCTAAGTGGCGAGACATTCACGTAATACTCGACTCCCCTATGGCAGCCAATTTTACTGAGCAATACAAAAAGTTTAAGCACTTATGGGATAGCGAGGCCAAACGCAAAGTTGCAAATGGTAGGCACCCGCTCGATTTTAAAAATCTAACTACGGTTGATTCACACAAAGAGCACATGGCTATTATTAATTATTTAAGTTCGCGGCAAACACCAGCCATAATATTAGCGGCAAGCGGTATGTGCACAGGTGGCCGAATAGTTAATTATCTTGAGCGATTTTTAAATGATAAAACCACCGATGTATTATTTGTAGGTTACCAAGGTAATAAAACTTTAGGCCGTGAAATTCAAACATATGGACCACGTAATGGGTATGTTTTTATAAATGATGCTCGCATTACTATAAACGCAAAAGTACATACAATTAGCGGGTACAGCGCCCATGCCGATCAAAACGGATTAATTAAGTTTGTTACGGGTATGCATAAAAAGCCAAGCCTGATAAAAATTGTGCATGGAGATGATGATGCTAAAGCTGCTTTGGCAGATAAGTACAGGGCTGTTTTGGACCGAGGTGCAATTATAGAAATTGGAAAGTAGTTTATAACAGTAAATATTTATAGATCTATTTTTACTGTAAGTACAACTTTTGAGTTGAATTAAATGTAATCAAGGTAATTACGCAGTATGTATATCGAAATTTGAAGTGGTAGTCTAAAGTAAATCCCCGTAATAGCTCCTACACCAGTGCGGTGGCTAATAACTTTTAAATAATAAATTAAGTTTACCTAGCACTAAGAAGGCAATTATATTGGTGCAATTGTGAGAGTTCTTCGATTAACTGAATTTTTAAGTGAGCTATCGTCTTAAGCTAAATTATTAACAGCGTGGACTGTCCAGCCACCTTCTCATTTCAAAAATTTAAATTCACTTTGTAAGTAATTACCTAATTTTTTTACTTGCTGAGTAGCGACTTGGGTTATTCAGTTTAGTCACAAAGCTTAAGTTACTATATAAATAATCATTATTGTATTAATCGATGACTCGTTTTATGTTTTCACTATTAAATTTAGGTATTAAAAATAATCGCCATGTTAAAGTGACTTTTTGGCAGAGATAACGCTGGC
Source organism: Pseudoalteromonas sp. 78C3 (assembly GCF_002836695.1). Classification (NCBI taxonomy): domain Bacteria; kingdom Pseudomonadati; phylum Pseudomonadota; class Gammaproteobacteria; order Alteromonadales; family Pseudoalteromonadaceae; genus Pseudoalteromonas; species Pseudoalteromonas sp. 78C3. The sequence continues at coordinate 2,001 of NZ_PJAV01000082.1, read as the reverse complement.
AATTTAAAAATACGGCAGTACTTAACAGATATTAAACTTTAGTCGAGCAGATAAAATGTGATTTTAAGACAATATTAATCACCCCTTTCTGTCGAGGCTTACTAAATACCAGCTATCGGTATATATAACTAAAAATTTCTATTACCAATAGCTGCAATTTCAAACCGGAGATTCTTCCATTTATTTAACGATTGAGCTTTTAAATATGAATATCAAAATTTTATATTAACGTCTTTCCACACTTTCTAGTTGGTTACTTTGCACCAAACCCCGTTAGCATTGTCCTGATGGTTTTAAATACAATATTAAGATCAAGCCAAAAAGATAAGTGTTTAATATAATAAAGGTCATATGCTAACTTTTCTTTTGTTGAATCCGTATCATCAGCATAACCTTGTACAGTTTGCGCCCAACCAGTTATACCTGGCTTTACTATATGCCTATAGCCATAAAATGGAATTTCTTGTTCAAATAGCTTAACAAAAGATTCTTGTTCAGGCCGTGGGCCAATTAATGCCATATCACCTTTTAGAACATTAAAAAACTGTGGTAATTCGTCAATTCTTACTTTTCGAATCACCTTACCTATGCGAGTTATTCTAGCATGCTCTTCAGTAGCAAACTTATCCTCTGCACAACTAGTTTTTACCGTCATACTTCTGAATTTATAAATTTTAAAAACTCGACCAGCTTGTCCTACACGTTCTTGCGTAAATATAACAGGGCCTCGACTTTCTAATCGAATAGCAATAGCTGTAAGAACCATAATTAAAAGAGTTAAGGGGAGTGTTAAAACAATAATTACAGTCTCCCAAAGGCGTTTAAATATTTGATAAATTGGATTAGGCTGTAAGGTACCAATTGAATTGTCAGATAAATGTTTTATTTGCACCTTTCCATCAATCATCTCTTTGATACTATCCGCATGGAAAACTGGGATGTTATTAAGGCTGCAATCAGCAATAAACTTCTCTTGATGATGAGTAATATTTTTGTGGAGATCAACAACTAAGCCATCCTTAATTGCAGATTGCCTATATGGTTCAGTTAAAAAGTAAACGTCGAGGTTTTCATGGTCAATTAGATCTTGCGTGTCAAAGTTATCTATTACATGTAAAGTAAGCTTTTTATGTCCTGTTCTCAAAATAGTAGTAATAAAAAGCCAAACAAAACTAAAAGCCGCTCCTATTGCTAAAAGATATAAAGAATAATCAAACCGTAATAATAATATTAGAGATAAAGAGATACCATAAACAGAAAATATTACAGGTATTATATAATATTTACGATCAACTAATAGATACTTTGCAACTAAAGGTAAAGCGAATGCCGTTGCCAAATAACTCCCACACACTAAAATAAGCGAGTTTCTAACAGACTCTTCAGATATTGGATACATTGAAGATAAAACAACACATATTGATGTGAAAACGATACCAAGAAAATGGCAAATATATGAATTAGAAAAAAGTTTATTCACGTTGAAATCTTTTGGTTGATAAAAATAATATACATTGACATGCACCATCCTTGTAGAATTTAGCATTAACGGCTTGATTCTCTGAGTATTATACTTGAAGTAGAGTCAGATGAGCAATCTAGCTATAAAAAACTTTGCAATTATTTGTAACCAGAATTATAAATTCTGTGTAAAACCTTTCATCATTTGATAACCATTAGCATGAAATAGCTTAAATAATTGCATAAGAAAGTATGTTAGATTATTTTTTTCTATTTTCTACATACAATTTTTTTAAAGCTGTTCCAGCTTTAATACTTTGCGTGGCTACGCTTCCAAGTACCTCATGTAAGTACTTGGGAGCTAAACCATAACCAGGTCTAATACTTTTTACATTTTCATGTGTAAATAACTCGCCTTCAGCAACATCTTTTACCACATACAGTGAGCGCCTAAATATTGCATTTCCTTTCTCACTCTCTTTGCGCTCGTAATTTACTTTACCAACCGCTTCCCATGCTATTTTAGAGTCTCTACATAAC
>NZ_PJAV01000081.1:0-13402 GCF_002836695.1 Pseudoalteromonas sp. 78C3 | reverse complement strand
GCACCTTGCCAATTGGATATTTAAACCTTGAATAAAAGCCTAAAATTTAAACTTTATTTAACTGCATTAATCATCTGTATTATCGGTTTTAATTTTTCAGAGCCAAGTATGCAATTTTACTCAAACCCGTTTTATATCGGTAGTTTCGTTTTCGCTATTGCGCTTATAATCTCTGTAATTAATTACGCCTGCCCTGCCTGTAAGAAAAACCAAGTAATGCGCTCTATTTCTAGTTATAAGCTTCCCACTAACGATTGTTATAATTGCGGGAAAGAAATTGATGAGAAAAGTAATTAAATAGACGGAGTTATTACTGGAGAGTCTGGTATTCAGGGTTATATAAAATAATAATTTACCGCCTAAACCTTTAGTGTATAAAGGCAGTAAATTAACTTGCTGCTTGAAACGACTAAAATTTAAAACTAAAGACCGTCCCACGTAAGTTCTTTAATTGTTTGATACAATGAGATCAAGTGATGATTGGACATATCCATTAGTGGCTCATACATAAAAGAATTCATATGTATATTTTCTGGAGTCATTAGTACAACTTGGCTAAGCGTTTTTCTAATATTTTTAAAAGTCTCACCTTTATCAATATTTTCTTTCGATAAACGATCATATAGTTTAGCTGTTTGCATACCGTTAATTGGCGTAGTATCAATAATGTGATCTAACATAAATTCTTCAGCTTTTAATCTTATAGCTATTGATAAGGCAACTTTGTTTTCTAATCGAATTTCATCCACACTATCGATTAGAGTTTGAATAACTCTATCAGCAGTTGTATAAATAAAGTCAATAACAGGCATCGCTTTATCTATATTCTCTGAAAGCTGTAGCTCATTCATTGTATTGGATATCATGACTTCTAGGTCGCCAAGCTTAAATTCTTTTGTATTAGATTTTATATGAAGTAAAGACGTCAAATCTAAATAATCGTTGCATTTATTTCCGCTTCTATATTCGACCAAATTACGAACAAAAGGAATCATTGCAATAATAATTTGAGGTATTTCGCCAAAATGCTTTTTCCAGTAATCAAATGGTTCGGTAATAAAATTATCACCGCCACCTATTAAATTGACTGTATTATCATTTTTTTGAGCTATAAAAGAATGCTTTCTTTTACTCCCATTACCTAAGACTCTACTTTGGAATGTTCTATAAAAATCAAAATTATGTGTTAATACTAATAGATTAAAAAGGCTATTTTCAGATAGTTCTTTTAGATATTCGATGATTGCGTATTTATTTTTATAATCAAAGGAATCTGCAATATCATCTATTATAATTAAAGTATTTTGCTCTTTAGCTTCCCTAGCTTTGAATTCAAATATAACGTAAAGCAAATACATTGCTCGTCGCTCACCTACAGATAAAAAATTTAGTGAATTGAGCTGCCCTCGATCAAATTTAACTGGCTGATCACTACCTTTTTGAAAAGTGAATACTATATTTGGTGCAATAGTTCCAAGTATGGCATTAGATTGGTTTTCAATACTTATTGAAAAGTTAACATGAAACCTTTCTTTAAATACCTCTGTAGCCTCGTGCCAAAGAGTTTTCTCAATTTCAGCTTCAGCCTCTATTGCCGCCAACTCTGATTTACCTGCATCAAATAAGGCTAATAAATTATCGAAAAGTACTTTTTTTTCAATATAGTATGAACACCAAATTATTTTTTTGAAATTTTGAATATCATTTAATTCAGTTGAAATCTCAGGGCAATCTTCTAGTAATTCTTGAAATGCCTTTACAGGAGCAACACCTTGAATAATTTTTTGTGATATAACTTTTAAATTACCATCACCTAAAATAGTTTCTTTTTCATGTTCGATTGCTACCTCTAATTCTGCAAGAGAATTTAGAGGCTCCCCATTTCCATTAAGCAACACTTTGTGTTCAGCTTCAAAGAATTTTTCTTTTTTCAATGAACTAATTATGGTGCTAGCTTTAACTGGATTAAAACCATTTTTCTTAAATATAGGTGATCTTTCGATCAAGTCGTTATATCTGTCTGTATAATCAGCAATACCTGATTTAATAGTCTCATCTGACAATAATTCTGTAACTTTTGGGTCAAATATCTTTGTATATGGCAGTTTCGAGTACGAGTCATTTCCTATATTAGCTAATTGGAGAAACCTTATAGATTCAAATAGGTCGGGGAGACCTAGGTCGCTTTTTATTGTACTTTCTAATTCTTCTTTTTTTACTTTTGATACTTTATTTAATTCAGTAATTAACCTTTTTTTCGCATCTAATATATCTTTATAGACTTTATCATAAACCGTTTTCATTTCTTGGTTCACTAATAAGGTTGATAAATTTTTCGAATCAAAACTAGGGCTAAATGGCTCAACTACCAATATATTTTCAGCATTAATATTCGTACCATCTGATTTTATCTCGAAGAAAGGAGTTTTTTCATAAACTAATTCTTCTGGTACTTTTCCTTCCGATATTTTTAAAAAAGTTTTTGCTAATGAGGTTTTCATCACTCCATTTGGTGCATATATCAGATTCGCATTTACACCTTCAAAGCTAAGTGTTTCGTTTAGTTGCTCTATTCCGTAACAATTTTCGAGATTTATAGATAGGGTTTTCATTTGCTTTCCTTAGCCTTAAATACAATAAATAATCATTTTCTAATAAATATATCAATATTTTGTAATTTTATACTGGTATTCACTTTAAAAGATCTCACTACTCAATTTAGTTGAGTCTCTAGATATTCGCTCAAGTAAATCTCAACCACAATAGATAGAAGAAGTTATTAATAAAATAATTGGGCTAAAGGTTATTACTTTGGGATAAAATTTACTGTGTCGGATGGCGCTTCGCTTATCCGACCTACGTTTTCAAATATATAATGCGGGGTTATTGGGTGTGGGTATTGGAGGTTCGTTGGAGCTCGTTGGGTTTCGCTGCGCTCTACCCAAACTTTTATCTCTTCTTGATGAATGTTCGCCTTAAATTTTTACGCAGACAAAAATGGCGTTGCCTGAGCGCTCTGCCCATGGGGTTATTTTGTCGTAGTCATGTTCAAATATATGGATTTCGAAGTACGGCTTTAGGGCTTCTTTAAGCTCGGTATAACTAAAAGCGACCATTGGGTGCTCGTCGTGCCATACGAGTGTTTTATCTGCGGTGGTTTTTTCTATGCTGAGTTTTAATAACTGTTTGCTGCCAGTGCCACTGTAATGCCAACCAGAGCGAAATGTGAAGAAGCTATTTTCGCTTGTTGCTGTGTGCTCTACAAATGAATCGCTGTCGATTTTGTTTTTATCAACCGTGTTAAAACAAAATATCCCACCCACATTTAATGCGCTGTGTACGCTGGCAAGGCATTCTTTTAGCTTATTAATGCCGTCGCAGTAGTGGATTGAATACAAAAAGCAGGTAATCAAATCCAAGTGCTCGGTTACCTTAAATTCACTCATGTTTTGCAATGAAAATTGCGCTTCTGGACAACGAACTTTTGCTTTATCTAGCATTGGCTGGTTTAAGTCAAGCCCACTACTTTTATAACCGTTATCAATAAAGTGGCGTACATGCGGGCCGGTGCCACAGGCTAAATCGAGATGGGTGTTTGCGCCATTACCAAAAATTTGGTGCAGCCTGTGAATAGAATTGCTTTGGGCTTGATAATTAATATCTGCACACATTAAGTCGTAGTAATCAGAAAGGTCGGTGTAAAGCGCATTTGCGGACATATAAGCCTAGTGGTAAGTAGTAGAATATTTTTAAGTCGCGCATAGTAAACTAGTTATGGCTATTAGCGAAGAAGATATGAGCTTTAGAGTTGTCGGGTGGTGCTTCGCTTATCCAATCCACGTATTTAAATATTATAAAACGTTATTAGAAAATGGTGCGGAAGTAGAGGTTTGTTGGGTTTAGCTTCGCTCTACCCAACATACGTAATATAACTTTAAGCTGGCTTTAACTAATTCCTAAATACTTATGTACTTGTATTGATAGGCGCCAGTTTTTGGCAATACAGGTGTCGATTGCTAATTTGGTTGCTGATACTTTTTGGCTAATTGGCTGCAAATAAACAAGCTTAGGATTAACGCCTGTTTTAGCAAATAATTCTTCTAGCTCTTCTACGTGCTTTTGCATGGCAACGGGGTGTTTAATTTCGTTGGCACGCTTCATTGCACTGGTAAGTACTTCATAGCCGCCGCGCATATTGATTTTTGGCGATACCGTTACCCATGTTTGCTCTGGGGCGAGTATTTCAAACGTGCCGCTGGTTTCTATTTGTGTGCTAAAACCGTGTTCGTGTAATAAGTTACAGACTGGATTTAAATCAAACATGCATGGCTCGCCGCCAGTAATTACAACATGCTTTGCGGTATAACCACGTGATTGAAACAGCGCTAAAATTTGCTCTGCACTGGCGTTAGCCCAATGATCTGAGTCGGCTTTTTTTTCTACGGTTTCATCCAGCGATACTTTATATACATTATCAACATCCCACGTTTGCTTGGTGTCGCACCAAGAGCAGCCTACTGGGCAGCCTTGCAGACGTAAAAATATTGAGGGTGTGCCAGTAAAGCTAGCTTCACCTTGAATGGTTTCAAACACTTCATTAATTTTGTACAAAAGAGATCTCACTTACTACCTAGCAGCCAAATTGCTACTATTAAAAAACCAAAAAGCGCTGTGCAAAAATTGTTATTTAAGCTGCGGCCGTGTAGTATATCGCGCCCTGATATAAACCTCTATTAAAACTAAGAGCAAAACAGATATGACGCAAAAAGTAGTTGTTATTTATTCCGGCGGTATGGACTCATTTACCGTATTAAATAAAGCCCTGCAACAAGGCCATGATGTATATGCCCTTTCATTTGACTATGGTCAGCGTCATGTAAAAGAGCTTAAAGTAGCGGCAAGTGTGTGTGAAAAATTAAACGTTCCACATAAAATTGTTGATATTTCGGCGATTAACCAACTTATTGGTGGCTCATCACTTACTGATGATATTGACGTACCTGAAGGCCATTACGAAGAAGAAAGCATGAAAAGTACGATTGTACCTAATCGTAATATGATTTTGCTCTCGCTTGCTGTTGGTTACGCGGTATCACTTAAAGCTAGCCAAGTTTATTACGGCGCTCATTCTGGGGATCATGCTATTTACCCTGATTGCCGTCCTGAATTTGTGCAAAAAATGGATGATGTGTGTCGTATTGCTAACTACGACGCGGTAGAAATTTTTAGCCCGTATTTAAATAATACTAAAATTGGTATTTTAACCGACGGTATTGAAATGGGTTTAGATTACAGCCAAACGTGGACCTGTTATAACGGCCGTGAAAAGGCCTGTGGTAAATGTGGCGCGTGCCAAGAACGCCTTGAAGCATTTGCACTAAATAACATTACAGACCCGTTAGAATACGAATAAGCCGCAATTAATTAGTAATACAATTGCTGCAAACAAAAAAAGGCTATCATCGATAGCCTTTTTTGTTTGTCAGGTTTTAAGTCAATGGTATTGATTACAGCCAGCGTTTTACGCGCGCTTTATAGGCGGTAAACTCTTCACCAAATAATTTAGTGAGCGCACGCTCCTCGGGTATTATTTGAAAAAACGTTAAATAGGCAATAAACCCGATAATACATAAAAGCGCCCACAAGGAACTTAACCAAACACCCCACCCTGCTAAAATAAATGCAAAACCCACATACATTGGGTTACGTGAAATTTTATAAATGCCGCTCGTAATAAGTTTTGATGCTTGCTCAGGTTTATTTGGGTTTACTGTGGTGTTTGCTATTTTAAAGCTCGCTACCCCTGCAATACAAAAAACACACCCAATAATGACCAAACTTGCTGCTAAGTAGGTAATAAAGACGGTGAAATCAATAACACTGTAATGCGCAATAAGCGCCATTATGCCTGCAAAAAACAGCACAACGATAACCGGTGGAATTTTATTATTTAACATGGCAACTCACTGTATTGGCTAATTATGTTTATTATATGGAGATTAGGGCGTGTTATTCTTTGGTGATTGAATTTGCAGCAGTATGTTTGGTTTTTAGGCAAGGCAGAGCCTATGTAGTGTGGCTATCCCCCATAAATAGGTGATAACGCAGCATAAAGACCAAACATGCGCTGCCCTTTGGGTTCTTTCTAGGGACGATTAACTCTTTGTTGCTCGGTTTTTACTTAGCCCACTAGGTTACAAACCTCGCGCCGCGATTTAATCGCCCCTAGATTGAACAAATTTCAATCCACAAAGATTAACACGCCCTAGCCATTAAACAATATCTTAAGTGTATAAATGATGAACACGCTTAAAGCTGAATTAAATAAAGTATACAAATTAAGTTACAATTGTCAGCTTTATCAAAAGCGCTTAAAGGTTATACTTTAACCATAAACGAATAATAAAATGATAAGGAATGAGGTTATGTCTGGAACTACGATGATTGTACTTATTGTGCTAATTTCGGTTGGCTCAGGAGTAGTTTACGATATGTATAAAAAGCATCTTGAGTTTAAGCATAAAATGCAAAACAACAACAGCGATGCCCATAAACAACTAGCTGAAACAAACGCACAAGTGCTTGCATTAAAAGAGCGTGTACAAACACTTGAGGCTATTGTTACTGATTCAAGCTTTAACGTTAAAGATGAAATTAATAAACTTTAAGTTGTTATAAGTAATTAGGATATAAATGCGCATTTTCTGGCTGCTCAATGCCATGAGCAGCTAAAAACCCACCAATAGCTTGCCCGCAGCCCTGTGGTGCTCGCCCGCTGTCTATCTCAAAATTTAACTGGTTAGCATGTTGCTTACCCATAGAGCAAAGCCCTACAGTACTTGGCGAGCGCATAGCGATACTTAAGTTACCTATTTGTTCAACCACAACGTGCTTACTAAAGCGGGCAAAACCTTTGTACTTAAATTGCTCGTTTACGTAATCATCGCTTGTGGCTACTAATGCTGTAATTAAGGCGTGTAAAAAGCTATTAGCGGATGGATCTGCTGTTAAAAACGCGATTGTTTTTTTATTAAACTCGCTAAGTTGGCAATCTTCACACAACAGCTCAACAGTATATAAATGTTGCTCGGCTATTTGCTGCTGGCTCTTAAGTTCAATACTTTTTCCTGCAAATACAATACGTTTAAGCACTTCATCAACACGGTTTTCAGCACTTTCACTTTTAACAAGTTCAGGGTTTTGCGCCATTACCGGTAAGTCGTGATGGTTATTAAATGGCGTACTTGTTGCACCGCTTTGCATTAACTGAAAAAGCTCTCTTACTTCATGTTCACGCGCTACTTTTAACGCTAAAAATGCAGTTTGGATAAGTTCTGAAGTAGGTAAGTTTTCCTCTACTATCCAGCGTCTGCCAAATAATAGCTTTTTGGCTTTACCTTCATTTGCAGATGCACTTTTTTGATAGTTATCTGGGCTCAGTACTGCTACCTGCAGGTAAATTTCTTCACCTTTTTGTGCAGCAAGCACTCTAAAATGAGCCGAGAATTCTATACTATCAAGCACTTCGTTTACGCTTTCAAGCGTGTGCTTGTAACGTAAAAAATGTTGTGGCACTACCCAGCTACTATTAGCCAATTGCACAAGGGGTGCATAAGAAATAGGTTGCTCGTAGCTGTGTTGCCATTTTTGCTCATTGCTAAGCAAATGATTAATGTGACTCTTGTTATCTGACATAAATAAACCAAATAAACTCGCGTTGTGCGATATAAACTATGAACACATTACGTCGTCAATGTCGTAATTAGATCACATGTACGCCCTACTTTCGGGCTTTTTTAACTATCGGTGAGTTCTTGATAGTCTGTTATAACTTTTTGATAGTATGGCTTATCTTTATTGAGCATTTTATTATAATGATTTATGAGTTGCCGCTGGTACATAGCGTGCTCTGCACTACTAAAATCCCACATTTTATTACCGGTGTGACTAATCTCATTATTGTTACTAAAGCTCACTTCAATCACTTCATAAAAACGCTTGTTGTCGTAAACTATTTGCTCACTTACAAGCCCTAAACCTAATTGCTTTAAACCGACTCGCAACTTATAAGTGTGATGCACTGGGCACAAAATAAAACGAACATTATTCAAATGCTCCACTGCATTATTAGCAATAATTTGTTGTATTAAACTTAACAACAGCTCACCGCCAACACCTGCTATTACAACTACTTGGCTTTTACTTTGAGCAATTTCAATTTTGCCTACATCCTGACATAAGACCTGCCACTGCGGATTTTTATTACAGGTTTTTTGTAATTTATTAATAGATGATAATTGCGCTTCTAGATCGTTCATTAAAGTGGCGACTATATCTACAAAAATAACCTGGTTTGCAGCTGCGCGTTTTAATAGCGCCATACCTAAATAACCATGGTCGCAGCAGCAATCCCAAATAATATCGTGATGCTGCGAAATTAATGTATCAATGGCAGTTAGGCGTTTGCTGAGCTTCATTTAATCAGCAGATTGTGACGTTTTGTAGATAAGTGCTTTTAAGCTTCTGTCGCTGTCTACTTCAATAAAACGCTCGGTAGGGGCTAGGCGCTCAACAAATTCAATTGCGCCTTGGGTGTGCTCGTTTATTAACGCTTTAAACGCGTCTTCGCTAAGCTCTGGGCTATTAGCACATAATAACAATTGTGTAGTATCGCAAAGTAGCTCTGGCAACCTGCGCAGCACTTTTTGATAGTCTTTAGTTAAAATAAAGCTGCCTTTTTGAAAGCTTGGCGGATCAACTATTATTAAGTCAAACGGGGCTGCTTTTTTTAGTTTTCCAAACGACTTTAAAATATCGTGAGGTAAAAAACTTACGCCACGCTCAAAACCATTTAATTGATGGTTTTGCTTGCCGACTTTTAGCACACCTTTGCTCATATCCATGTTCATTACATGATCTGCCCCGCCTTGCATTGCTGCAAGCGAAAACCCACACGTATACGAAAACAAATTAAGCACTTTGCCATGCTTACTATTAGCCATTACAAACTCACGGCCGCTGCGCATATCGGGAAATATTCCGGTATTTTGACGGCTCTGTAAATCAACCAAAAAACGAATGCCGTTTTCAGTTACAACATGCGGGTTAGGTAATTGCCCATAAACCACAGTGTTTTGGCTTTGTACACCAGCGCGCTGCTGATACACAAGTGAGCTAATAAGCTCTGGCTGGTTTTTTTGTGCCCACTGCCACACAACATCGGTAAGCTCGCTTAGTGTTTGCTCGTCAATTTCGTCGTACGAAACCAAAAACAAACTAGGCGGATAAAAGTCTAAATTAATATGACTTAACGCCTCAACACTATGGCCACGGCCATGAAAAACACGGCACAGTTCATTTTTTAAAATTGGCGCATCTTCAAGCGCAGTAATAAGAGGAGTAAAGTTTGCTGTCATTTTTAATTAATCAACTGTTGTTGTAGTTCATGTATTTCATCGCGAACAGAGCCCGCTTTTTCAAATTCTAGATCGCTTGCGTATGCATGCATTTTGGTTTCAAGCTGCTTGATTTGCACTGTAATTTCTTTCGCGCTAAGTACCTTTTTAGAGTCTTTACGAACAAGTCTAAGGTTATCTTTAGGGCCGGCTTCTTCGCCTACATCCATCGCATCAAGAATTTTTTTGGCTAGTGAATGCGGTTCAATACCGTGTTCTATATTATAAGCATGCTGAATTTCGCGTCTGCGCGCTGTTTCGTCCATGGCCTTAGCCATCGATTTTGTAATTTTATCACCGTACAAAATAGCGCGGCCATCTAAGTGACGTGCAGCACGACCAATGGTTTGAATGATTGAACGCGCTGAGCGTAAAAAGCCTTCTTTGTCTGCATCAAGTATGGCTACTAACGCCACTTCTGGCATATCCAGACCTTCTCGAAGTAAGTTAATGCCCACTAACACATCAAACACACCCGCACGTAAATCACGAATAATTTCAACCCGTTCAACCGTGTCTATGTCTGAATGTAAGTAACGCACTTTTACGTCGTGCTCACTTAAGTAATCGGTTAAATCCTCAGACATACGTTTGGTCAAAGTGGTTACAAGTACGCGTTCGCCCTTCTCTACACTTTTATAAATTTCTGAAAGTAAGTCATCAACCTGATCGCCCACTGGGCGCACTTCAATAAGTGGATCGAGCAAGCCAGTTGGGCGAATTACTTGCTCTGCGATTGCGCCCACACAACGGTCTAACTCAAAATCGCCAGGCGTTGCCGATACATAAATTGTTTGTGGTGAAATAGCTTCAAATTCTTCAAAGCGCAGCGGCCTGTTGTCCATTGCTGAGGGCATTCTGAAGCCATACTCAACTAAGTTTTCTTTACGGCTTCTGTCGCCTTTATACATTGCGCCAATTTGCGATACGGTTACGTGCGATTCATCAATAATCATCAATGCGTCGTCTGGGAGATAATCAAGTAATGTGGGTGGCGGATCGCCCGGCGTACGGCCCGATAAATAGCGGCTGTAGTTTTCTATACCAGAGCAATAACCTAGCTCCCGCATCATTTCTATATCGTATTGCGTACGCTGTGTTACGCGTTGCTCTTCTACTAATTTATTAGCACTGAGTAACTGGGCTCTTCGATCTTTTAGTTCTTCTTGTATTTTATCGATAGCACCGAGTATTTTTTCACGCGGGGTAACATAGTGTGTTTTTGGATAGATAGTGGTGCGTATTATATGCTTTTCGACAGCGCCGGTAAGCGGGTCAAAAATACTCAAGCGCTCTATTTCGTCATCAAACATTTCTACGCGAATTGCGAAGGTGCTAGATTCTGCAGGAAATATGTCGACCACTTCACCACGAACACGATATGTACCACGGCTAAAATCTATATCGTTGCGGGTGTATTGTATTTCAGCTAGGCGACGCAGCATGTCGCGTTGGTCTACTTTTTCGCCCACTTTTAAAAGTAGCATCATTTTCATGTATGATTTAGGGTCGCCCAAACCATAAATAGCCGATACCGACGCCACAATAATAGTGTCGCGACGCTCAAGCAGTGCTTTGGTCGCACTTAAACGCATTTGTTCTATATGCTCGTTTATCGAGGCATCTTTTTCAATAAATGTGTCGCTAGATACAACATAGGCTTCTGGCTGGTAGTAATCGTAATACGATACAAAATACTCAACCGCATTTTTAGGGAAAAACTCTTTCATTTCCCCGTATAGCTGCGCGGCAAGCGTTTTATTGTGCGCCATTATTATTGTTGGACGGTTTAAATCGTTAATAATATTAGCCATGGTAAAGGTTTTACCTGTACCGGTGGCACCTAATAAAGTTTGGTGTGCAAGGCCTGCTTCTAATCCTTCGCATAGCTGCTTAATCGCTGTGGGCTGATCGCCTGCTGGTTTAAAATGTGATTTTAACTGAAAATGGTCGCTCAATTATTGCACTCCTGTAACGATTCGCCGCTCAGCGCTTCTAGTTTTTTCATAAACCATTTGTATGCCACTATTGCTGTAAATAAGTTACCTAAAGCAGCGCCAATAAATAGCCCTAATAATCCGGCTATTTCGTTGCCTACATAAGCAAATGGTACATAAAATATGAATAACCGAATGACACTTAATACCAATGCGTACATTGGTTTGTGTAAAGCATTAAACGATGAGTTTGATAATATGATCACCCCTTGTAAGCCATAGCTTAGCGGGATGGTATAAATAAAGAGTTTAATTACATCTATTACGGCTTGTTCTTTACCAAATAATTGGCTTATAACACCTGAAAATGCAATGAGTAATACGTAAATGGCAAATTGCCATACCATTACAAATTTTAGTGTGCCGGTATACGCTTCTTTAACGCGGCATAATTTGCCAGCGCCAAAGTTTTGGCTAACAAATGGCGGTAATGTCATCGATAGCGCAAGCACTAATATACTTGCAATAGATTCTATTCTACTTCCCACTCCAAATGCAGCTACGGCCTCTGGCCCGTGATGCGCAACCATAGCGGTCATTACGGCCATTGCAACGGGTGTAAGCATGTTTGCGCCGGCAGCAGGCAAACCAATTTTTAATATTTTACGAATAGCGCCCGTCACTGTTTGCTTGCCTGCTTTTAGGCTCAACAAGCGCTTTTTAACAGCTAATATATATAAAATAATAACCACAGCAACCGACCATGCAATAACGCTTGCTATGGCAGCGCCTTGAATACCTAACGCTGGTACTGGCCCAAAACCAAATATCAGTATAGGGTCAAGTACGGCGTTTATCAGCCCTGCTCCACCCATTACTATACTTGGCGTTTTTGTATCGCCACTGGCGCGCAGTACCGAGTTACCAATCATTGGAGTTATTAAAAATACACTACCAATAAACCATATATTCATGTATTCGTGTATTAACGGCAATACTTGTGCGCCCGCTCCTAGCAAAGTAAATATGGGGTCAATCAGTAAATACCCAACAGATGACAACACAATAACCAGAACCACACCAACCATTAAAGAAATACTGGCGTCAAAACGCGCTTCATCTATTTTATTACTACCGAGCGCTTTTGCTATTACCGCCGATGTACCGATCCCCAGCCCTATTGCTAAGCTAATAACGGTAAAGGTAACCGGAAATGTAAAGCTCACTGCTGCAAGCGGCTCAGTGCCTAATAAGCTTATAAAAAATGTATCGACAATATTGAACATCATTAGCGTGATCATGCCGAATATCATCGGGATGGTCATCGTCTTTAATGTGGGCAAGATGGGATCGTTTAGTAAATCTGGGCGAGTCTGGGATTTTGAAATTGCGCGCATGAAATAAATAGGCCTCTTTTACTGAACGAATCATTTTAAAGCATCAAGGCAGTTCAAGCCACGGATTTATCACTACAATTGAAGTAATTAAAGAAGTAAAGATTCGAAAAAATAGTAAAACTTAGTTTTTGCTTCTTTTTGTTAAAATAGAGCCTAAACACACCAAAAACCAATTAAAACACATTTTTATAACTTTTATTACAAACACCCAGTGATATATGATGCTTTTTTACACAAAGGTACTGCTTGGTTTATCGTTACGAAAAAATTCCCTCATCGAGTTGCATACATTCAGCATCAAATCATAACCCATTGTTTTATATTGAATTAAAAATAGTGATTTAAAAGCTTGAAATCGTTGTAGCACCCTAAACCATTGGTGCCGATGATGTTCTTAAAGTTTCATAAACAGAGTTATCCACAGAAACCGTGGATAACTCATTCAAACCCGCATTTATAAAGGCTTTGAGAGAGCCTCCATTTTCGGTGATATCCAACCAATTGACCATTTGTTAATTGTGGCATTTTTATAAACTCACGCTAAAAACTGTAGCTCACCAATTTTTCTTCTTAACATAGTTGTACGTTAGGTATAAAAAAACGTTTAATACAA